>SHVP01000044.1 GCA_009694165.1 Alphaproteobacteria bacterium | reverse complement strand
CAATCGACGCCGATGGGGCGATCGAGCCCTACGCCATGCAAGCGATCGAGCGTCTGACCTCGCGCGGTCAAACCATTGTCTTGCAGATGGATCAAAGCCATATCAACGACACGAACGAAGTTCTGATGCTGTCGGCGCGCTTGCGCAAACGCGCCGTACCGGTGGCGTGGCGGGTGCGTTCGACGCAGGGAAGCATTGGTTTTGCCGTTCAAAAGGAACTTTTGGACAGCGTACGCGCGTGGTTGCCGGAGGGTGTGTCCGTCATGCTGGCCGCCGACCGGTTCTATGGAACGGCTCAACTGATCGGCTGGTGTCGGACGGCCGGTTGGTCGTACCGCATTCGCTTGAAAGGCAACCTGACCCTTGCTCACGACGGCGGCGAACTGACGACCGGCGAGGTCGCCGCGAGGCTGCCGCGAGGCGTCGCCGGGGCCGAACTCTACGGCAGCGGCGTCGTGACCAACATTGGCGTCCTCCATGAGAAAGGCCACAAGGAGCCATGGATCATCGCGATGGACGCCAAACCCAGCCGCTACACGGTTCTCGACTATGGGATGCGCTGGGGAATCGAAAATATGTTTTCGGATTTCAAGAGCCGTGGCTTCGGCCTCATGCAAAGCCATATCCAAAAGCCCGATCGTCTCGAACGGCTGATCCTGATCATGAGCATCGCCCTTTATTGGGCCATCTCCTGCGGCATGTTCGCGGAGCATCAGGCCGTCTCCGACGGCTCAAAAAGGGGACTCTGAAACAGGCGCCGCGGTCCTTGACCTCCCTGTTCAAATCCGGCTTGCGCTTGCTACGCCGATGCAGCGCTTTGGCCCTGCCGATCCCCCCGCTCCGGCAAGTGTGGACAGGTGAAAGCTCAGTTCTTCACGAAACTGAAGGGTGGTAAGCGGCGCGGTCCGAATGCCTTTGCCGCCTGGGCCCGCCATGCCATAAAGATCGATCGGCAGGCTCTATCGAGGCCGCTTGGGCGAAAGACTAGGGGAGGACATCATGAGAAACCTGGGATTAACGTTCTTAGCGGCTGTTGGGCTGTCCGTCGGCGCGATAATGGCGCCCCAGGCCCTCGCCCAGGCACCCACGGGCAAGGTGACCGTGGTCACCTCGTTCTCCAAAGATGTGACCGATCCGTTCAAACGGGCCTTCGAGAAGGCCCACCCCGGCGCCACCCTGGAGGTGCAGAACCGCAACACCAATGCCGGCGTGAAATTCGTCGAGGAGACCCGCGCCAACAATCAGGTCGACCTGTTCTGGGCGTCGGCGCCAGACGCTTTCGAGGTGTTGAAGAACAAGAAGCTGTTGCAGGCGTTCAAGCCTCGGGTGGCCGGCATTCCCGAGCGTGTCGGCTCCTATCCGATCAACGATCCCGCCGGGTTCTATTTCGGCTTCGCTGCGTCGGGTTACGGCATCATGTGGAACGAACGCTATGCCCGGGCCAATCGCCTGCCCGAGCCGAAGGAGTGGCAGGATTTGGCCAAGCCGGCGTTTTACGACCACGTGGCGATTGCCTCGCCCGCCCGTTCCGGCACCACGCACCTGACCATCGAAACTATCTTGCAGGGCGAGGGCTGGGACAAGGGCTGGGCCACGATCAAGGCCATGTCCGGGAATTTCCGCCAGGTCATGGAACGCTCGTTCGGCGTGCCCGAGGCGGTTAATTCCGGCCAGACCGGCGTCGGCATCGTGATCGATTTCTTCGCCTTCTCCGCCCAGGCCGCGGGCTTCCCCGTCAAATTCGTCTATCCCACGGTGACCACGGTGGTGCCGGCCAATGTCGGCATCATCGCCAACGCGCCGAACCTGCCGGCGGCCCAGGCCTTCATCGAATTCCTGCTGTCGCCGGCCGGGCAGGAAGTGTTGCTTGAGCCCGGCATCCGCCGCCTGCCGGTCAATCCCGCCGTTTACGCCAAGGCCGGCGCCGACTATCCCAACCCGTTCACCGATCCCCGCTTCAAGGGCATGATCACTTTCAGCGTCGACAAATCCGAGGCGCGCACGGCGGTCGTGGACACGTTGTTCGACCAGATCGTGTCGTTTCAGCTTGAAGCCCTGAAGGACGTGACCAAGACGTTGCACGAAATCGAAGCCGCGCTGACGCGCAAGGACAACCCTGCCGCCCGCGCTCTCGCCGGCGAGGCGCGCGCCATGATCGCCGCCATGCCCGTGACCGAGGTCCAGGCGGGCAGCGCCGAGCTGCGCGGCGCTTTCACAGGGGAGAAGACCAAGGGCGCCCGGCAGGCGGAGCTGGAAAACCAGTGGGCGAGCTTCGCGCGCGAACGCTATGCCCAAGCCAAGACGAAAGCCGGCGAGGCTTTGAAGTTGGCACGCTGAGCATTGGGCGCCGTACCCCGTGACGGCGCCTGCCCTAGCTTCTACCCGGACCTGGCGCGCCGGGACGACGCCGGGTCAAATAGCGCTCGCGCTCGTTGTCGCGCTATTTCTGTTGCTATTCCTGGTCTTGCCCGTCGGCGCCGTCATCTATGTCGCCTTCACCGAGCGCGGCACCGGGCAATTCACCCTGATCAATTTTTTCGACTTCGCGCGCACGGAACTCTTCGTCCGTTCCTTCGTAAATTCGGTCTATGTCTCGGCCATGGCGGTGGTTTGGGCCTCCATTTTCGCCTTGCCCCTGGCCTATCTGACCACGCGCTACGTCTTTCGCGGCGCCGGCATCGTGCAGACCCTGGGCTTCCTGCCCCTGATCATGCCGCCTTTCGTCGGTGCCGTGGCGATGCAGCTTTTCTTCGGCCGGAACGGTACGGTCAACCTGCTGCTCGATGAGTGGTTTGGCTTCAAGATCCCTTTTATGGAGGGTTTGAACGGCGTCATCTTCGTGCAGTCCGTCCATTATTTCCCGTTCATTCTGATCAACCTGTCCACAGCCTTACGCAATATCGACCGGGCGATGGAGGAGGCGGCGCAGAATCTCGGCTGCTCCGGTCTGCGGCTGTTCCGCCGCATCGTTTTCCCGCTGGCCCTGCCGGGTTATCTCGCCGGCGCCTCCCTGGTCTTCGTCAAGGTGTTCGACGATCTGGCCACGCCGCTGCTGCTCAACGTCAAGGACATGCTGGCACCCCAGGCCTATCTGCGCGTGACCTCGATCGGGATCGCCGATCCCATGGGTTATGTGATCTCGGTCGTGCTGATCGTGGCCTCGGTGCTGGCCATGTGGGCGTCCACTGCGGCCATGAAGGGGCGCGACTTCGCCACCGCCCAGCGCGGCGGCGGCGGTTTGAACCGGCGGCAGATGAAGGCGGGCGAGGCGGTTCTGGCCTATGGCGTCGTCGGTTTGATCCTGGCCCTGGTGCTGGCGCCCCATCTGGGGCTGTTCCTGCTGTCGATCGCCACGATCTGGTCGTTCAGCCCGCTGCCCGACGCCTACACGCTCGCGCATTACGCCCGGGTGTTCGGCGAAAGCTCGATCTACATCAAAAACACGATCGTCTACGCGAGTTTGGCCGGACTGATCGATGTCGTGCTCGGCGTCGCCATCGCCTATATCGTGCTGCGCACCCGGCTGATCGGACGGGAATGGTTGGATTGGGCGGCAAGCGCGGCGCTCGCCATTCCCGGCGTGGTGCTCGGCATCGGCTATCTCCGCCTATTCTACAATATCCAATTGCCCGACGGCACGCCGCTGGCCGCGCTGTGGATCATGATCGTGCTGGCGCTGGCGGTGCGGCGGTTGCCCTATGCCTTGCGCGCCTGCCACGCCGCGCTCCAACAGATTGCCGTGTCGTTGGAGGAGGCGGCCGAGAATCTCGGCGCCGACAAGGCGCGCACGGTGCGGCGCATCGTGATGCCGCTGATGACGGGCGGTATCCTGGCCGGCTTCGTTACCAGCCTGTCCACCGCCGCGGTCGAATTGTCGGCCACCTTGATGCTGGTTCAATCGAACTCCGACGCGCCGCTCGCCTATGGCCTCTATGTTTTCATGCAATCGCCGGCCGGGCGCGGTGCCGGCGCCGCCCTTGGGGTGGTCGCCGTAGCGATCGTGGCGATCTGCACCTTCCTGTCGCAGATCGTTGTGGAGCGAAGCCGGGCCGCCCGGGGCGCTGGCCGGTGAGCGGGGCAAGGAAACATCGATGAAACAGACCGAACGTAAGGCCGTCGCCGTCGATATCGCTGGCGTCAATCTGTCCTATGGCGATCAGCGCGTCCTTAAGGATGTCAGCCTGGCGATCGCGCCCGGCGAATTCTTCGCCTTTCTGGGCCCGTCGGGCTGCGGCAAGACCACGCTGCTGCGCCTGATCGCCGGGTTCAACCAGGCCGATTCCGGCCACGTCGCCATCGGCGGCCGCGACATCGGTGCGTTGCCGCCGTGGAAGCGCGATGTCGGCATGGTCTTCCAGTCCTACGCGCTGTGGCCGCACATGACCGTGCGCCGCAATATTGCTTTCGGCCTGGAGGAGCGCCGCATCGCGCGCGCGGAAATCGATCGCCGGGTCGATGAGGCGCTCGGCCTGGTCGGGCTCGCCCAACTCGGCGACCGCCGGCCCTCGCAGCTTTCCGGCGGGCAGCAGCAGCGCGTGGCCGTCGCCCGCACGATCGTCGTGGAGCCCCAGGTGTTGCTGCTTGATGAACCCTTGTCCAACCTCGACGCCAAGATGCGCGTTCAAGTCCGGCGCGAGTTGCGCGAACTGCAACAGCGCCTGGGCATCACCACGATCTTCGTGACCCACGATCAAGAAGAGGCCAACACCACCTGCGACCGCATCGCCGTGATGAACGACGGCATCATTCAACAGGTCGGCACGCCCATGGAACTTTACGAGCGGCCGGCCAATTTGTTCGTCGCCGGTTTTCTCGGCGCTGCCAATATTCTGGACGGCAAATTCGTCGGCCAGGGTCCGGACCGCGCCTTCGAGATGGCCGGCGGCGTTCGCATGCCCGTCCCGGCCGGCATCGTCCCGGGCGCCGGGGCCAAGCTGATGTTTCGCCCGCAACATGCCGGTTTGACGGTTGGCGGGGGTGGGGAGGGGCTGCCCGGGGCGGTCGGCCATCGGGAGTTCCTGGGGGCCAGCGTTCGCTACGCCGTGCGCGTCGGCGGCAGCGAGGTTGTCGTGGACGTGCCGTTTCAGTCGGGAGCGGGGCTGTTGGACGTCGGTCAAGGCGTCACGGTCAAAATCTCGACCGCGGCGGCCCACTGGCTCGCGGTGTAAAATTTCCATCCACGATGCTTGCGCCCCTCATTTCAATGGGGCAGAATCGCGGTTCCTTCGATGCGCCCATTCGGTGTGCTCGCCTTCCATTCCCGCCATTGGACATAGGACCGGCCAAACACCATGACATCTGCACCCTCTAAAGGCGCGCTCGACCAACTCCACGGCCTTCGCTGGCGCTGCATCGGCCCGACCCGCGGCGGGCGCGTGGTTGCGGTCGCGGGCGATCCCGCCGACCCCATGGCGTTTTACTTCGGTGCGTGCGCCGGCGGCGTTTGGAAAACGGTCGATGGCGGGCTCTACTGGCGTTGCGTATCCGATGGCTATTTCACCAGCGCTGCCATCGGCGCCATCGCCGTCGCGGCATCCGACGCGAACGTGATCTATGCCGGCACCGGCGAGACCACGATTCGGATCGACGTGTCCTATGGCGATGGCATCTACAAATCGACCGATGCCGGCCGTTCCTGGTCCCATATCGGTCTACGCGAAACTCGCCATATCGGCAAGATCGTCATCCATCCCCAGAACCCCGACCTGGTCTATGTCGCCGCCCTCGGCGACGCCTTCGGCTCCAATCCCGAGCGCGGGCTCTATCGATCGAGCGACGGCGGTAAGTCGTGGACCTGCGTGCTGCATCAGGGGCCGGATGCGGGTGCCGTCGATGTCGCCATGGATCTGAACAACCCGCGCATTCTCTTTGCCTCGACCTGGCGCGCGCGCCGGAGTTTCTGGAACCTCACCTCCGGCGGCCCGGGCAGCGGGCTCCATCGCTCCTTCGATGGCGGCGACACTTGGGAGGTGTTGGGCGAGAGTCACGGCTTCCCATCGGGCATGCTGGGCAAGATTGGCGTAGCGGTCTCTGCGGCCCGGCCCGGCCGGGTCTGGGCCATCGTCGAGGCCGAGGGCGACAAGATCGGTTTGTGGCGCTCGGACGATTACGGCGATCGTTGGACCCAAGTTTGCCGCAGCCGCGATCTGATCACCCGCCCCTGGTATTACTGCCACGTCTTCGCCGATCCCGGCCATGGGGATACGGTCTACATCACCAATCTTCAGATGTGGAAATCGACCGATGGCGGCGTCTCGTTCGGCGAGATCACCACGCCCCACGGCGACAATCACGACCTCTGGATCGACCCCAACAATCCCCGGCGGATGATCGAGGGCAACGATGGCGGCGCCTGCGTCTCGTTCAATGGCGGAGCAAGCTGGTCGTCGATCTACAATCAGCCGACCGCCCAGTTCTATCGGCTCGATGTCGACAACGTTCATCCCTACCGGGTCTACGGCACCCAACAGGACAACACCTCGATCGCCGTGCCCAGTGCCACCGAATGGGGGCAGATCAGCCTAGGCGACTGCTTTTATCCGGGCACCGGCGAGTCCGGCTTCGTCGCGGTCAAGCCGAGCGATCCCGATGTCGTCTATATCGGCTCGGTCGGCTCCAGCCCGGGCGGCGCCGGCGCCTTGCAGCGCTACGACCACCGCACGCGCCAAATTCAGTTGGTCAATGTCTGGCCGGAGACCTCGCGGGGGATCGCGCCGCGCGATCTCAAATACCGTTTCGCCTGGACTTATCCGATCGTCTTTTCGCCCCACGAACCCGACACGCTCTATGTCGGCGGCAACCGGGTGTTCCGCAGCCGCGACGAGGGCATGAGCTGGCAGGCGATCTCGCCCGACATCAGCCGCAACGAGAAGGACAAGCAGGAGTCTTCGGGCGGACCGATCACGCGGGATAGCGCGGGGGCGGAGACCTATGCGACCGCCTCGGCGATTCAGGAATCGCCTCATCGCAAAGGCGAGATTTGGGTGACCTCAGATGACGGCCGCGTTCACAAAACCGTCGATGCCGGCGTCGCCTGGACCGATGTGACCCCGCCGGACATGCCCGATCACGCCTATATCGGCAGCGTGGAAATTTCGCGGCACGATGCCGATACGGTCTATCTCGCGGCCACGCGCTACAAGCTTGCCGATTATCGCCCCTATTTGTTCCAGACCGCCAATGGCGGCCGGAGTTGGACGGCCATCGATGGCGACTTGCCCGGAACGGAGATCACGCGGGTTTGCCGGGCCGACCCGGTTCGCGCGGGATTGCTCTATATCGGCACCGAGACCGGTATCCATTTCAGCATCGACGACGGTGCCACCTGGCGGCGCATGAATGGCGGATTGCCCGTGGTGCCGGTTTACGACCTCAAGGTGCAGGGCGAGGATCTGGTCGCCGCCACCCATGGCCGGTCGTTCTGGATTCTGGACGACGTCACGCCGTTGCGGCGCATGTCGGCGGCTGTGACGACAGCGACCCTGTTCCCGCCGCGCTCGACGATTCGCCAGAAACTGAGCTGGAGCGCCGGCCGCTACGATAAGGCCGGGATATCCTATAGCCCCGCCTTCGGCATCGACGGCAGCAGCGAGCTCCGGCGCGAGCGCGACGGCACCACGAGCCGCCGGGGTCTCGACGTCGGCGACAATCCGCCGAACGGCGCGATCGTCTATTATTGGCTGCCCGACGGCGTGGCCGGGCCGGTGAGCCTCACCATCTTCGACGCTGCGGGCGCGACGGTGATCCGGCTCGCCAGCGACGACACCAAACTGGCCGAGGCCAAACGGCCCCCGGCCAAGCCGGGATTGAACCGGTATGTCTGGGATCTGAAATGGCCCGGGCCGACCAAGCTGGACCCGGCCCTGGCGCCGGAGAAGCCGAAAGCCCTGGCGCCGGAATCGCCCCAGTCTGGCCCCGCCGCGAAGCCTGGCATCTACCAGGTGGTGCTAAAGGCGGCCGATGCGACGCTGAAGGAGAGTTTCGAAATCCGGCTCGACCCGCGGCTGAAACCGGCCCCCGGGGCCGTGGACGCACAATTCGCGCTGCTCCGCAGCCTGGCCGACGATCTCGACCGGGTTAATGGCGCGGTCAACCGCATACGCCTGACCAAGCGGCGGCTCGCCGATATCGGCGGCCGGCCCGGCGGCGAGACTCTCAAACCGCGGATCGACGCGCTGTCCGATCGTTTGTCGACGATCGAACAGGCGTTGGTCGATGTCCATCGCGAATCGCCGCGAGACGGGCTGCGCAACCCGGCGGGGCTGGACGATGGCTTTGCCGATCTGATCGCCCTTGCCGCCATCGCTGACGCGGCACCGACCGCCCAGGCGAAAGCGGTTGCCGTGGAGTTCAAATCGAAACTCGACAGCCTGCTCGCCGATTTGGACGGGCTGACGGTCCAGGAACCCGCCGCAATCGACGCGGCGGCCCGGGAAGCCGGGATCAGGCTCGTTTAGGCGCGATTTCTCGTTCGACCGACCCATCCAGGAGGAGAGTAGGAATATTCACGTTGTTGAAGCAGATCGGTTCCCGCAATGTCTATCTGAGCGAGCCCGCCGCCTTCCTGGTCGCGTTGCTAATCGCCGAGCTTTTTTATAAATTTCATAGCTTCCTGCTCGAGACCGGGGCGTTCTTGGTCACTTGGCTGGTCTTGGGCTTCGCGTTCCACCATCTCGCCCGCGCGGTGTTCCGGGCGATCGGCCAGGGTGCCGATGCGGGTTAAGGGGGCGAGCCATCGCGCCGCGCACTCATAGGCAGGTTTGGCGCCGGCCTCAGTCCGGCCGGCGGCACCACAGCCGGATCATGCTCGAAAATATGCGCGGGTGCTCGGCCTCGAAGGCGTCCCAGCGACAGAGGTCGAGTCCATGGGGATCCCCGGGGTACCGCTGGCGATAGGCGGCGAAAGTCGGTGCGGCGACTTCGAGGCCGCGGAATTCGAGCCCCGCGGCGGCGAGCGCGTCGCGCAGGTCGAGCGGCGTGAAGCGGTGCTCCCGCACGTGGAAGAGCAAGTCGCGGCAGCCGCTGGCCGTATAGAAGTCGGCGAGACGGCGAACGGCGACGCGCCAGTCCGCGGCGTCTTCCGGCGCGTCGAGGACGAGCCTGCGTAGCTGCCGGATACCCTCGGCGGTGGGCAGCAGCCCCAGCGCCGCGATCGAGCGCCGTGCCGCGGCCACGTCGGCGCGGCCGCGCTCGCTGTAGAGCGCCACATTCATCAGCCCGCCCGGGCGGAGACGGCCGGCCAGCGCGCGCCAGCCGGCCAGAGGATCCTCCATGTGGTGGAGGACGCCGACCGCCTCGATCGCGTCGAACGTTCGGTCGAGCCGCGCCAAGTCGAGGATATCCGCCTGCAGGAACTCGACGGCGTCGGCGCCGTAGCGGCCGGCCATGTGCCGGCCATAGGCGAGGCTCGCCGCGCTGAGGTCGATGGCGAGCAGCCGGCATTCGCCGCCATAGCCGAGATAGGCGGCAATGGCCTGGCGCCCGGTGCCGCAACCGGCGATGAGCACATGGACCGGTCCGGCGAAGCGTTGGCGATCAGCGGGGGCGCAATGCGCTGCGAGCCGCTGTCGCCGCGAACCCTCCGCGGGCGGGTTGAGCGCCAGCCAGCGGGGAAAGGGATTTTCCTCGTACTGGGCGCGGACCTGCTTCGACACCGCGTCGCCGATTGGCGCCAGGGACGGCATCGTGGCGCGCGCCGCGACTTCCTCGGCGCCGGGCTGGATCGCATCGTGTAGCTTGCCCAGCTCGCCGCCGCGCGCCGATTCGCCGCGCCGCGCCGCCGCCCCCCAGCTCGTCGGCAAGCGATACATCGCGATCCGCAGCAGGTCGGACTCCGCGAGCAAAATGCCGGCGTCGAGGCGCCGCGTCAAATCGTCGACCGCGGATCTCTCATCCTCGTCGACCGGCCAGACGTATTCGTTGTTCGCCGCCTGCCGCGCGAGGGAAGCGGCGAGGCGTGCCCAGTCCGGCGGCAGGTCGCCGTCCGCGGTGCGCAGGAACGCGCGCCGCAGCGCCCGAAGCAGGCGTTCGAAGCGCGCATCGTTACACACACCGCGGCACAGGATGGCGAGCAGCAGCGGATCGTCGAACGGGGCGAGCCCGCCGGTGCCGAGCGCCCTCGCCACCGCCGCGGTCACGTCATCCGCCCCGGCTACGGGCTGCCACTCCGGCCGGGCCAACAGGCAGCCGATGGCGCTGCGCACCAATGTCTGTAAGTCGAGGGCCGGAAACGCACAGGCCGCCCGCAGCGCCGCTTCGAGGGCCAGCTGGATATTGACGCGGTAGCTGCCGAGCAGGGATGCCAGTAGCCGGGCCGCGTGGAGATCGGGTTGCGGCCCGGCCAGGTTCATAATCAGCACGCCGATGGCGTCCGCCACGTGCCCCTCGGCGATTAGCGCCCGCGCCCGGCGAAGCGTCGCATCGGCGGCTTGGCGTGTCCCGGCCTCGTTCATCGCGGGTGGAGCCGCCGTTGGATGTCGGCCAACGTCAATTCGACGCCGGCCGGATTTCTGCCGGGGTAGGTCGCCGACATATTGGCATGCGCTCCCCAAGCTGTTGATGGTGCCGCCGCGCGTGTCGACAGCACGGATTTCGCGGTCATCCGGACATGCCTCTCCCGTCATTTTGATCGTGCACGCAATAGCGGGATTTGGTTGGGCTTCCTGGATACATATAGAACCAACTGCCTTGCGCCGCAGCCTGATTTTCGGCGGGTGCTTGAGGAGGTCCGGGAGATGCGGCTCGCCGCATAGAATTGCCTTCGGCGGGGGTGTTTAGGTATTTGTTGACACCCTGTGTGTAAAATCGCGTCCAACCGTGATCCCACCCTACACTCCCATTAAGTCATTGATATAGCGATGGGTTTACGCATCTGAGGGGGCCACGGTTGGACGCGAAACGCGTCCCCGCCGAAGTCAAGTATTCTCCAATTAAGACAATGGATTAAGTGGATATACGGGTGGGGTCAATATTGCGCGCGATTTTACAACCGGCGCCCTCAAGGATGCCGGCATCGCCGTCTCCATGGACGGGCGGGGCCGGTGCCTGGACAACATCTTCATCGAACGCCTGTGGCGGTCGCTGAAATACGAGGCGGTCTACCTGCGCGAGATGACCGATGGCTTCGCGGCCGGGTGCGTCATCGGCGCGTGGATCACTTTCTACCGCGTCGGCATCAGCGCCGAAAATCAGCCGGCCGACGCCGACCACGCCTGATCGCGAAATGCAGGAGGCCCCCCTCGGGGGGCCCTCCTGCGCCCCTCACTGACGCATTTTTACTCCGGCGCGCCGATGCATTTTGTCTCCGGCGTTGACAAAGAAGCGTGATCATGCCCGCCATGCTAGGGCGAGGATGCTGAAGTCTCCAGGCGTTCTGCGCATTTCGGAGTTCTGAGCAGGCACAGGGATTACATATTGCTGCTCCAGGCCGATGCGTCCACCATTGCGTCGCCCGTTGGCGGCGGCTACCGTTCCCACAGTCAGCGTGACCCGAGGTCGCGGCGGCGGCGGACGTGCGGCGCTGCCCGCGAACGCCGGGCGGGAGAGACTCTGCCGCAGAAGGTGGGCATCCGCGCCACCGCTCAGTGCGGCAGACTACAAATTCATTGTGGGAGGAATCAATCATGACGAGGACCAGTCTCACCAGGCGAGAGTTCATGATTGCCGGCACGGCGGGAGCCGCCCTAGCTTCGACCGTCGGCACCGGCGCCCTCGCCCAGCAGCCCAAGCGGGGCGGCGTGCTGCGCGTAGCGACATCGGAGGAGCCGTTCGCGCCGGCCTTCGATCTGCATCGCATTCGCTCGCTGCTGACAACGCGGATCGGCTACCAGGCATACAACGGCCTGGTCAATGTAGACGCCAGCCGCAAGATCGAGCCCGACCTCGCCGAGAGCTGGGAGCAGCCGGACGCCACGACCTACGTCTTCCGCCTGCGCCGCGGCGTCGCCTTTCACGATGGCACCGAGCTCGATGCCGAGGCGGTCAAGCTCAACCTGGAGCGCCTCGCCGACGCCGCCACGGCCTCGCCGAAGCGGGCTGATTTCACGGTGATCGACAAGATCGATGTGCTCGACAAGCACAGTCTGCGGATTCACCTGAAGCACCCCTTCGCGCCCATGCTGGGTGTGCTGCGGCGGTCCTATTTCAGCGTCATCTCGCCCAAGGCCATCAAGGAGCACATGGCGCAGGACCCGTTCAAGGCGTCGGTCGGCACCGGGCCGTTCCGCTTCGTGTCCTACAGCCGCGGCGACAAGGTCGTGCTCGAGCGGTTCAAGGACCATTGGCGTGGCCTCGCTCATCTCGACGGCATCGAGGTCCGGATCATGCCCGAGCAGTCCACCCAGCTGGCGGCGCTGCAGACCGGCGGCCTCGACTTCATGATGCAGACCAGCCCGACCTTCGCCGACCAGATCCGCAACAACGGCGACCTGCAGCTGCTGACCACGCCGTCGACCATCTACGACTACCTGGCGTTCAATACCGCCAAGGCGCCGTTCGACAACAAGCTCGTGCGCCAGGCCTTTTCGATGGCGATCGATCGCGAGGGCATCGCGCAGGGCGTCTACCGCGGCCAGGCATCGCCGGCCCAGGGTGCGATCTCGCCGGCCTTCGGCGCCTTTTACCGCGACAACGCGGACATCCCGTTCCAGAAGTACGATCCGGATCGGGCCAAGGCACTGCTCAAGCAGGCGGACTTCCCGTTCGGCACCGAGCTGCGCTTCGACACCTTCACCGAGCGCCCGTGGGGCCTGGTCGGCGACGCGATCGCCGCCCAGATCACCGCGCTCGGCGTCAAGCTAAAGATCCAGAAGCCTGACTTCAACAGCTTCGCCAAGTATTTCTACGGCACGAAGGAGTACTGGTTCGGCAATTCGGCCTGGTCGGCCGGCGCGGTCGATCCGGACGGCATGATGTACAAGCAGTTCGTCACCGGCGAGACGCAGAACCTCGGCGCCTACTCGAACCCGCAGGTCGACGAGCTGCTCAAGCAGGCGCGGATCGAGCAGAGCACCGAGCGCCGCGCCGACATCTACAACCGGGTCAACCGGATCCTGATGGAGGAATGCTACGTGGCCTTCCTGGTCCACCCCCGGCTGATCGAGGGCATGCGCAAGAACGTCCAGGGCTATCGCTTCCGGGACGAGGGCGCCGGGCCGTACGACGAGGCCTGGCTGGCCTGACATGCCGGCTGCGCGCCGCCTCCCGCCCCGCGCGGGCGGCGGGCGGTGCGCGACTCTGCCCCGAATGAATGGCGCGGGCGGCGAGCCATGAGCATCCGCTACTTCCTCGAACGCCTGGGCTGGGCGGCCTTCGTCCTATTCGGCTCCAGCGTCGTCATCTTCGTCATCCTGCACGTCATTCCAGGCGATCCCGCACGTGCCATGCTCGGACCGGAGGGCACGCCCGAGGCGGTCGCCAAGCTGCGCGAGCAGCTCGGCCTGGATGACCCGCTGACGCACCAGTACCTGCTGTGGCTGGGCCGCGCCATCCGGGGCGATCTCGGGCGGTCGATCCTGCTCAGCCAGAGCGTCGGCTCGCTGCTGGGCGAGCGCCTACCGATCACGCTGCTGCTTGGCCTCTACGCGCTCGGCTTCGCCGTGCTGCTGGCGATCCCGGTCAGCGTCGTCTCGGCGACGCGCCGGGGCACGCTTGTCGACTACGGCGGGCGCTTCCTCGCCCTGATCGGGTTGGCCATGCCGAGCTTCTGGCTTGGCCTGATGCTGGTTCTGCTGTTCGGCGTGGTCCTACAGTGGCTGCCGGTTTTCGGCTACGTGTCGCCGCGCCAGAGCGTGGCCGACCATGTCAGGCACATGGTCCTGCCGGCCGTCGCGCTCGGCTCGGCCTATGCCGCCATGATCATGGAGACGACGCGCAACAGCCTGATCGAGGTGCTGCACCAGGACCACGTGCGCACCGCGCGCGCCGGCGGGCTCACGGAGACGTTGGTGCTCTACAAGTACGCCATGCGCAACGCGCTGATCCCGACCATCACAGTGATCGGCATCCAGATCGGCTACCTGATGAGCGGGGCGCTCGTGGTCGAGAGCGTGTTCGCCATCCCCGGCATGGGTAGGCTGCTGGTCAACGCCGTGCTGTCGCGCGACTACCCGCTGGTCCAGGGCGCCATGCTCGTGACGGTGCTGGTCTTCTCGCTTACCAATTTGTGCGTCGACCTGCTCTACGCCGTCATCGATCCCCGCGTCGGCAAGGCGTGACCGGCGATGCTCAATTCCTTCCTCATCGAGCTACGGCGCAATCCCGTCCTCATGATGGCGGCGGGAATCATCCTGGCCGCCGTCATGGTCGCGTTGCTGGCGCCGCTGCTGGCGCCGCGCGATCCCGATCTGCAGAACCTGCGCGCCACGCTGGCGCCGCCGTCCGCGAGCTTTCTGCTGGGCACCGACGAGTACGGGCGGGACCTGCTGAGCCGGATGATCTTCGGTACGCACAACTCGCTCATCGTCGGTGCGGCCGTCGTCCTGCTGTCCGGTCTGATCGGGACGGTGCTGGGCATCTCGGCCGGCTATTTCGGCGGCTGGCTCGACACGGTGGTCATGCGGCTGGCCGACGTCATGATGGCGTTCCCCTACCTGGTGCTGGCGCTCGGGCTGATCGCCGCGCTCGGCGCCGGCATTCCCAGCACGATCGTGGCGCTTACCGTGGCGTTCGCGCCGATCTACGTGCGCATCGTGCGCAGCAAGGTGCTGGTCGTGAAGGAGGAAGCCTATATCGAGGCAGCGCGCCTGATCGGCGTCCTGCCGCGCACCATCGCGATCAGGCACGTCCTGCCGAACGTCGCCGGGCCGGTCCTGGTCCAGGGCGCCCTGACCTTCGCCTTCGCCGTGCTGGCCGAAGCGAGCCTGAGCTTCGTCGGCCTGGGCGTGCCGCCGCCGGCGGCCTCGTTCGGCAACATCATTGCCGCCGGCCGCGACCACATCATCGACGCGCCGTGGATCGCGACCTCGTCAGGCGTCGCCATCGTCGCCATCGTGCTCTCCCTGCTGGTCCTCGCGGACGGCTTGCGTGATGCCATCGACCCTTACCAGCACCGCCTCTGAACCGCTGCTCGACGTGCGCGGGCTCAGGACGTGGATCCCCACGCGCCGGGGCGAGGTGCGCGCGGTCGACGGCATCGATCTCAAGGTCCATGCCGGCGAGGTGGTCGGCCTGGTCGGCGAGAGTGGCTGCGGCAAGACGCTGGCCGCCTACTCGATCTTGGGTTTGTTGCCGCCGCCGGCCCGCGTCGTCGCCGGCGAGATCCGCTTCCGCGGCGCCGATCTGAGCCGCTGCGGCGCCGAGGAGCGCCGCCGGCTGCGCGGCTCCGCCATGTCGATGGTCTTCCAGGAGCCGCTGTCGGCGCTCAATCCCGTCTTCCCGGTCGGCGTCCAGATCGCCGACATCCTGCGCCAGCACAGCGGCCTGTCGGCGCGCGCGATCAGGGCGCGCGTTCTGGAACTGCTGGCGCATGTCGGCATCGCCTCGCCCGACCTCGCGGCCAGGGCCTACCCGTTCCAGCTCTCGGGCGGCATGCGCCAGCGCGTGCTGATCGCCATGGCGATCTCGTGTCGGCCGCAGCTGCTGATCGCGGACGAGCCGACGACCGCGCTCGACGCGACGGTGCAGGCGCAGATTCTCGATCTGCTGCGCCGGCTGGTCGACGAATCGGGCATCGCCATGATCCTGATCTCGCACGACCTCGCGGTGGTGGCCGAGATGTGCCGCCGCGTCTACGTCATGTATGCCGGCCGGATCGTCGAGCATGCCGAGGTGGCCGCCGCATTCGACCGGCCGCGCCACCCCTATACCAGCGCGCTGCTGCGCTGCATGCCCGGCCTCAAGCAGGACGATTCGCCGCTCGAGACCATCGAGGGGGTCGTGCCGGCGCTGATTGCGCCCGAGCCGGGCTGTCGGTTCCGGCCGCGCTGCCGCCACGCCATCGGCGCGTGCGCCGAGCTCGACCCGGACCCGGCCGCGCTTGGCAGCGGCCACACGGCGGCCTGCCACCGCGCCGGCGAGCTCCGCTTGCCCGGCGCCCAGGCCGTCACGGTAGCCGGCGCATGAGCCGGCCCCCTCTCCTGGCCGTCGAGGCGGTCGCCACCCACTTCCCGGTCAGGCGCGGCGGCTGGCTGCGGCGGCGCATCGATGTCCTGAAGGCGGTCGACGGCGTGTCGTTCGCGATCCAGCCGGGCGAGGCGTTCGGCATCGTCGGCGAGAGCGGCAGCGGCAAGTCGACGCTGGCGCGCACGATCCTGCGCGCCTATCGGCCGACCTCCGGGCGCATCCGCTTCGACGGGATCGACATCTCCGAACTCGACGAGACGGCGCTGCGGCCGATTCGGCGTGACATGCAGATGGTGTTCCAGGACACCAAGTCCTCGCTCAATCCGCGGCTGCGGGTCGAGCAGATTCTGAACGAGCCGCTCGTCACCCACGGCCTGCCGCGCGGCCGCCAGCGGATCGGCGAGCTCCTGGAGATGGTCGGCCTGGGAGACAGCCACATCGATCGCTATCCCCACCAGCTCAGTGGCGGGCAGCGCCAGCGCATCGGCATCGCGCGCGTGCTCGCGCTCAATCCGCGGCTGATCGTTGCCGACGAGCCGGTGTCCGCGCTCGACGTCTCGATTCAGGCGCAGATCCTCAACCTGCTGAAAGCGCTGCAGTCGCGCCTGGGCCTGACGATCGTCCTGATCGCTCACGACATCGGCGTGGTTGGCTATTTCTGCCGGCGGGTGGCGGTGATGTATCTCGGCCGCATGGTCGAGGTCGGCCCGGGCCGCCATGTCACGCGAACGCCGAGCCATCCCTATACCCAGGCGCTGATCTCGGCCATCCCCCGGGCCGAGCCCGGCGCGCGGCGGTCGCGCATCCTGCTGAGCGGCGAGATCCCCAGCCCGATCGATCCGCCCAGCGGGTGTCCGTTCCACACGCGTTGTCCGGTCAAGATCGGCCCGGTGTGCGAGCGCGCGCGACCGCCGCGCTATCGGACGGTCGACGGCGGGTGGGCGGCCTGCCATGCTCTCGAAGGCCAGCCGATCGTCGCAGAGGGCGAGGAGGAATGACATGACCCCGCAATCGAAGATCACAGTCGCTCTGGCCCAGCTCGAACAGGACATCGTCCGGCCGGAGGTCAACCTGGCGCGCGCGCTCGAGCACGTCGAGCGCGCGGCCCGCGCGCGCGCCGACATCGTGCTTTTCCCGGAGATGCACCTGCAGGGCTATCGCGGCGACGAGAACCTGGCACGCACGGCGGAGACCGTGCCCGGGCCGTCGACCGACCGGCTGATCGAGGCGGCCCGTACGCACGGCATCCACATCGTCATGGGCATGGCGCGGCGGGATGCGGGCTTTCCCCATGGGGTCTATAACTCGGCCTGCTTCGTCGGCCCGTCCGGCCTGATCGGGTGCTACGACAAGATATTCCTGGGAACCTTCCATCCGTTCCTCGAGGGCGTCTATTTCGCGCCGGGTGAGCGCACGCCGGTGTTCGACACGCCATGGGGCCGTGCGTCGCTGCAGGTCTGTTATGACGCGAGCTTCCCCGAGCTGACCCGGATCTATGCGCTGAAGGGTGCCGTCCTGAACATGGTGATCTCCGCGGGCCCCAGCGCGGCACGGGAGAGTTGGGAGATCACGCTGCGTCAGCGGGCCAAGGAGAACGGCATGTGGACCGTCTATTGTAACACGGTCGGCCGGCAGAAGGACTTCTCGTTCTTCGGCGGCAGCAAGATCGTCCATCCGCGCGGGCGCATCGTCGCCGAGGCGAAATTCGACGCAGAAGATTTCGTGGTCGGGGAGATCGACCTGGAGGAGGCGCTGCTGCTGCGACGCCAGCGGCTGATGTTCCGCGACCTGAAGCCCAAGCTGTTCGCGGAGTTGGCGGCGCTGGCCGGCGGCCGCGACGAGGCGCCGTCCGGGCGATAGCCGATTGTTCGTTCCCGGATCGGCACCTAACGTTCGAAGATCAACGGCGAGACATGGAAGGGCCGGCAATGACGGAAATCGATTCGGAACGGTTGCACCGTGACAGCATCGTGATCGACGCGGTGTGCCCGCTGCTGCGCGATAAGAAGTACGTCGAGTGGTACGCCGAAGGCGGCTGCACGGTGGCCGCACCCACCGTGGCCAGCCGGGATAGCGCGACCGAGGCCTTCCGCTCGATCGGCAGCTGGCAGAAGTTCCTGCGCGTGCGCCAGGACCTGATGCAGATCCGCAGCGCGGCCGACGTCGAGACGGCCAAGCGCACGGGCAAACTCGGCCTGCTCTTCCACTTCCAGGGCACCGACCCGATCGAGGATCACCTCGACCTGGTGTGGACCTACAAGTCGCTCGGCGTCGGCATCATGCAGCTCTGCTACAACGTGCGCAATCGCTGCGGCGACGGCGCGGAAGAGCGCTGCGATGCCGGGCTAAGCAACTTCGGCATCGACCTGATCAAGGAGATGAACGCGGTGCGCGTGATCGTCGATTGCGCGCACACGGGCGTGCGTACCAGCCTCGACGCGGTCGAAGCCTCCAGCGCCCCCGTGGTTGTCTCGCACGGCAACCCGCGCGCGGTCAGACCGTCGATGCGCAACCTGCCGGACGAGCTGATCCGCGCGGTCGCGCAGTCGGGCGGTCTGATCGGCGCGGTCGGTTTTCCCGCTTTTGTTGCCGACTCGACCCGGCCGACGCTCGATCAATTCATCGACAACATCGCCTACATGGTCGACCTGGTCGGCATCGACCATGTCGCGCTCGGCATCGACTACTACAACGCCCAGTGGCCGGTCATGCCCGACGAGGAGGCGCAGCGCTATTACCAGCTGCGCCTAGCCCAGCGGTCGTGGCGTCCGGATACCTATCCACCGCCGCCGCACTACTACCCGGCCGGCATCGAGACGCCGCGCACCCTGCACAACCTGACGCACCGGCTGCTCGAGCGCGGCTTCGGCGCCGATTCCGTGCGCAAGATTCTCGGGCTCAACTGGGTGCGCGTCTATCGGACCGTCTGGGGCGAGTGATCGCCCCACAGGGCATTTGTAAGCGCCGGAGCAATAATCCCTGTTTGCTTCGGAAGAGTTTGGAAGTGAAGTTGGTTGGCCTTCCTGGATACAGTTCGAACCGAGAGATTTGAGCAGGTGTTGACTTTGCATGGTGCGTGGCATTCAGCATTCGCGGCAGCATAACAGCAATCAACGCCGCTCAGACCCTTGCCTTATGCTCGTTAGGCATTGCAAGTCGCGAAACGCCCACGCCCAGGCCACGCCCAGGCCCAGGCCACGCCCAGGCCCAGGCCACGCCCAGGCCCAGGACAGCGCCAGCTCGGCCAGGCCAACCCAGGCTCGGGCCACGAGCTCGGCTCGGCCAGGGGTGGGGGGGGTGAGCTGGTCCTGGTTG
>SHVP01000043.1 GCA_009694165.1 Alphaproteobacteria bacterium | reverse complement strand
AAACGCTCAACGCCACCGCGGCGCCGATCGTGCACAACGAAGAAGACTTAGTCATGGTCGCCACCTCCCGTTTGAAACAGAGTGAAACACCCAGTACCGATCGATGCCAGGATTGAATTTACAGCGGCGGACGCGCGGTTCATCGGGCCTGCCGTTGCTTGGGGTCGAGCGCCTCGCGCAGCCAGTCGCCGAACAAGTTGGCCGCCAGGCATACCGCCGTGATTGCCAAGCCCGGAAACAGGGATATCCACCAGGCGCTGGCGATATAGCTGCGGCCCTCCGCCACCATGCCACCCCAGGACGAGGTCGGCGGCGGCACGCCGAGGCCGAGGAAGCTAAGGGCCGACTCGAAAAGGATCACGGCGCCGACGCCGAGAGTCGACACGACCACCACCACGTTCATCACGTTGGGAAGAATGTGATGGATCATGATGCCGACCGGGCCGACGCCGCCGATGCGGGCGAGCGAGACGAAGTCGCGCCGCTTGAGCGATAGCGCTTCACCGCGCACGATCCGCGCCAATCCGGCCCAGCGCAGGACGACGATGATGACGATGACGTTGGTCAGGCTGGCGCCGACGATGCTTACGACGACCAGAGCGATCAACAGGTAGGGCAAGGCCAGCATGATGTCGGCCAGCCGCATGAGAACGGTATCGACGAGGCCGCCGACATAGCCGGCGACCAATCCAATCGCGGTTCCGATCAACGCATCGGCAAGGACCGCGACGACGGCGACCAGCATCGAGATTCTGGTTCCCCAGATCAGACGGCTGAGCACATCGCGTCCGAGGTCGTCGCTACCGAGGAGATGGAGGGTGGAGCCGCCGTCGACGAAGGCCGGCGGCGCAAAGCGCTGCAGCAGGTTGACTTGGTTCGGATCGTAAGGGGCGAGCCAGGGTGCGAGCGCCGCGGCAAGCAAGGCGACGCCGAGGACCAGTGCCGACAGCGCCGGAGTTCCGCGCCAACTCAGCCAGCGCCGGGCGAGGCGGGTGGAGGGCACCATGGGTCGGTCGCTGTGGGCGGCCAGCATGATCAACTCAAGCGAACGCGAGGATCGAGGTAGGCGTAGAGCAGGTCGATGAGCAGGTTGACCGCGACAACCATCGCGGCAACCAGCGTCACCGCCGCCTGCACCACCGGAAAGTCGCGGTTGAAGATCGAGTCGACCATCAATCGGCCGACCCCCGGCCAGGCAAAGACCGTTTCGGTGACGACGGCGCCGGTGACTAGGCTGATCGACATCAAGCCGAGCGTCGTGACGATCGACGTCGAGGCGTTCTTCAGCGCGTGCTTCCAGACGATCCGCCGGTGGGGAATCCCTTCCAGGCGCGCTAGCTTGATGTATTCGGAATCGAGCACGTCGAGCATGCCCGAGCGGGTGATGCGCATCAAGAAGGCGTTGCTGTACCAGCCGAGGGTGACTGCCGGCAGCACCAACTGAGCGAGCTGCCCGCGGCCGGAGGTAGGCAGCCAGCCGAGCGACACGGCGAAGACGAGCATCAGGACTAAACCGATCCAGAAGATCGGTGCCGACTGTCCGATCAGCGCAAAGGCCTTGGCCAGATGATCGAGCATCGTATCCTTGTGGACGGCCGACAACACACCGATCGGGAGGGCGATCAGCAGCGACAGGGCCAGCGCGGCCACACCGAGTTCCAACGTCGCCGGCAGCTTCTCGAAGAAGACCGCCGCCGCCGACTTCTTGTGAAAGATCGAGACGCCGAAATCGCCGCCGATGGCATTGGCGGCGAACACGATGAATTGTTCGCCATAACTGCGGTCTAGGCCGAGCCGCTGGCGTTCGGCGGCATAGTCGGCCTCCGAGGCCATCGGGTCCATGATGAGGGCCAAGGGGTCTCCGCTCAGGCGGGACAGCGCGAAGACGACCACCATCACGGCCGCCAGCGTCAAGATGCCCTGACCGATTCGAACGATGACGTAGCGCGCCACCGGCGACCTATGCCGTTGCCAGGGTCATGAGGGAAGACCCACCTTCTGTTTCGCGATCGTCGCCGTCTTGGTGCCGCCACCCGTTGCCGCGGCCAGCTCGGCAAAGCCGTCGCTGAGGGCGACGTCGCCGCGCTCGGTGAGGACGGAGAAGGCCAACCCGTCCGCTGACTGGCGGCGCGCGTGGTGGATCGTGATCGCCGTGCCCGGGATGATGGGGGCACGGAACCGCGATACCAGGCGGCGTAATCGGCTCATGTCGCCGGCGGCGTGGTGGGCGACCACCTCACGGGCGGCGATCGCCCAGGTTGCGGTGCCATGGACGATGATGTCGGAGAGGCCGGCGGCAAGGGCAACCGCGCGCTCGGTGTGGATTGGGTTCCAGATGCGAGCGCATTCGGTATAGATGTGCGGCAGGCCGCGGTCGAGGAACACCTCGCGGCTCGCCGCTCCTTCCGGCAGTTCGCCGCGCGGCTCGATCACGTCGGCCGGTGCCTGCCCGGCCATCGAGGCGTCGGCGGCGACGCCCCGCATCATCGAGCCCACCCAGGAGCGGACGAGAAGATCGCCGGTTTCCTCCTCGTGCGACTCGAGACGCGTCACCACCAGCGCGCCGGCCCGGGTGTTGCGGATGTAGGCGATTTCGCTCGTCGTGCGAACGCGCATGCCCGGCCGGATCGCGGCGACAAAAGTCGAGTCCTGCAGGACATGAACGCCGCGCCGCACTTCCTCCGGCGTGAGCCCCAACTGATTGAAGCGCGATGCACTGCCGACCGCCGCCCATTCGAGGCAGACGCAGAAGGTTGGCGGCACGACCAGCGCCGCGCCGCGGTCGTCGTGGAGGTAATCCGGACCGACAAAGCCGAGCGAGGCCGAATAGGCGAGCACCCAACGCAGCGTGACCTCGGTGACCGAGCTCTGCGCCATGCCGATCGCGCTGGTGTGGACCGGCATCCTAGCTGCCTCCCGGGGCCGTGTGCATGATGGGCCGTGCGACGGTCAAGGCGTATCCGCCGGCCACGGGGCCTGTGCCTTCAGGGCGGCGACGATCTTGTCGGTATCCTGGCCGAGCCGGGGCGCCGGTCGCTTGAGCGATATCGGCGTCGCCGAAAATTGGATCGGGGCCAGCACGGCGCCCCGCTGACTTGCCGCAGGCTCCGGCGATTTCCACACCGTGCCGCGCGTCAGCAGATGCCCATGTTCGAGAATCTCCGACAGCGCGAGCACCGGGGAGGCGGGAATCTTGGCCTGGTCCATGCGCTCGATCCAATGCTGGGTGTCCTGGGTGACGAGAATCCGGTTAAGGGCCTCCGCCAATTCGCGATTGTGGGCGATCCGCGAGGCGTTCGACTGGAATCGTGGATCGGCGAGTATATCCGTGCAGCCGAGCACCGAGCACAGGCTTTCCCACAGATGCTGGGCGGCGGCGGCGATCGCCATCCAGCCGTTGCGGGTGGGAAAGATCTGGTAGGGGGCGGCGTTGCCGATTCCGGGGGAGCCGAACCGCAGGGGGTCCGCGCCAGTGGCAAAATAGGTCGCGGTTTGCATCGGCATCATCGACAGCATCGATTCGATCAGCGAAAGATCGACCACCTGGCCCTGGCTCGTCTGGGCTCGCGCCAGGAGGGCGGCGAGGATGGCGAGGGCGGCAAAAACGCCGGTCGAAATATCGGCAACGGCGAGCGGTACGATTCGCGGCTGGCCGGTTTCGCTGGCGTTCAGCAACGCGATGCCCGACATGGCCTGTGCGATCAGGTCCATGCCGGCGCGGTGTCGCAGCGAGCCGGTCAAGCCAAAACCGGAAATGACGCAATAGATCAGCCGCGGGTTGGTTGCCGCGAGCGCGGTATAGGCGAAGCCGAGACGCTCCATGGTGCCCGAGCGAAAATTGCTTACCAGCACATCGGCGCCTTGCGTCAATTGCCGGCACAGGGCCCCGCCTTCCGGCGTGGCGAGGTCGAGGACGACGCTGCGCTTGTTACGGTTGATCTGCATGAACAACGCGCCCTCGTCGCCGACGAAGGGAGGCGAATGCCGCTGATCGTCGCCGACGCCGGGCTTCTCGACCTTGATGACGTCGGCCCCCATGTCGGCCAGAAGCGCGGTGCAGTAGGGGGCGGCGACCCACTGGCCCATCTCCACCACCTTGATGCCCGCAAGGGCGCCGCGAACGGTCACGCCGTCCTCCCGTGTTTTTCGCCCCATCCGGCTAACCCCGCCCCCGGGCGGCGCCGGCACCACCGCCTAGTCGCGCAGAACCTCGAACAAACCGGCGGCACCCATACCGCCGCCGATGCACATGGTGACGACGGCGTAGCGCGCGCCGCGCCGGCGTCCTTCAATGAGCGCGTGGCCGACCATTCGGGCGCCGCTCATGCCGAAGGGATGACCGATCGCGATGGCGCCGCCGTTGACGTTGAGGATGTCATGGGGAAGGCCCAGTCTATCCTTGCAATAGAGAACTTGGCTGGCAAACGCCTCGTTGAGCTCCCACAGGTCGATGTCCGCGATCGTCAACCCGTGGCGCTTGAGCAGCCGCGGCACGGCGTAAACCGGACCGATGCCCATCTCGTCGGGCTCGCAGCCGGCGACGGCGAGGCCGCGGAAAACGCCGAGCGGCTTGATGCCGCGGCGAGTGGCTTCGGCCGCCGACATGAGGACGCAGGCGGCGGCACCGTCCGATAGTTGGCTGGCGTTGCCGGCGGTGATGAATTCACCCTTGCCGCGCACCGGCTCCAGTGCCGCGAGGCCGTCCAACGTGGTCGACGGACGATTGCCCTCGTCCTGGGGCAGGGTCACGGAGACCTGCTGTTCCTGCTTCGTTTGCGGATCGACGACTAGCTTGGTGGTGGTCATCGGCACAATTTCGTCGTCGAACTTTCCGGCTTTTTGCGCGGCGGCGGTGCGCCGTTGACTCACCAGCGCGTAGGCGTCCTGGGCCTCGCGGCTGACCCCGTAGCGGCGGGCGACGATATCGGCTGTTTCGATCATCGTCAGATACATGCCGGGATGGTGCTGGGCGAGCCAATCGCTGCGCGCGTGGGCGGTATTGGTATTCTTGGTGACGAGGCTCACCGACTCGAGGCCGCCGGCCACCGCCACCGGGACACCCTCGGCCACGATCCGGTTGGCCGCAATAGCGATCGCCTGCAAGCCCGAGGAGCAGAAGCGGTTGATCGTCATCGCCGCGCAACTCGTCGGCAGCCCCGCGCGCAGCGCCGCCTGGCGGGCGATGTTGCGCCCCGTGGCACCCTCGGGGTAGCCGCAGCCCATCACCACGTCCTCGACCTCGGCGGGGTCGATACCGGCGCGGTCGACCGCATGGCCGATCACGTGCCCACCCATCTCGATCCCAGGCGTGAAGTTGAAGGCGCCGCGAAACGCCTTGCCGATCGGCGTTCGCGCAGTGGAAACGATGACCGCGTCAGTCATGATGCTCCTCGTTCGTCAGGTCCGCCTGAGAATAGATCGGCAAAGGATTGCCCCGCGCGCACCAGCGTGTCGATCAGGTGGGCAGGCTTGAGCGAGTCGTCCTTGAGCCGAGCGGCATAGTCAGTCAGGCGCTCGCGCACCGTGGTGAGCCGGACCTGGTCCGCATAATACATCGGACCGCCCCGCCACACCGGCCAGCCATAGCCGGTGGCCCAGATGACATCGATGTCGCCGGCGCAGCGGGCGATCTTTTCTTCGAGGATGCGCGCCCCTTCGTTGATCATCGGCAGCAGCATGCGATCGAGGATCTCCTGATCGCTGACGACGCGCGGGGGATGGCCGAGCTCCTTCGCCTTGGCCTGGATGAACGCGGTGACCGCGGGCTCGACGATCGGCATGCGCGAGCCCGCCTCATAACGGTAGTAACCCTTGCCGACCTTCTGGCCGAAACGACCCTGCTCGCAAAGCCAGTCGGCGATCGGAGCCGAACGGCCCTTGGCACGCCGAATCCGCCAGCCAATGTCGAGGCCGGCCAGGTCGGCGGTGGCGCAGGGACCCATGGCAAACCCGAAGTCGAGCGACACCCGGTCGATGTCTTGCGGCAGGATTCCCTCCTGCATCATGCGCTCGACATGGGCTCCCCGGCGCAAGCCCATGCGGTTGCCGACGAAGCCGTCGCAGACGCCGACCACCACCGAGGCCTTTTCCAGACGCTTGCCGAGCACGATGGCCGTCCGCAAGACCGCCGGCGCGGTGGCCTTGCCATCGACGATCTCGAGCAGTCGCATGACGTGGGCGGGACTGAAGAAGTGCATGCCGACGACCGACTCGGGGCGACGGGTGGCCGTGGCGATCTTATTGACGTCGAGGGTCGAGGTGTTGGTTGCCAGCACGGCGCCGGGCTTGGCGATCGCGTCGAGGCGGGCGAACACTTCTTTCTTCAGCGGCATCTCTTCGAAGACCGCCTCGATGATCACATCGGCGGCGGCCGCGGCGTTGAACTGGACGCTGGCCGCGATCAGTTCGAGACGGGCGGCGACCTCTTCGGTACCAAGCCCGCCGCGCTCGGCGGTCTTGCGGTAGTTGGCGGTGATGGTGTCGAGGCAACGCTTGATCGAGGCTTCGTCGCGGTCGATCACCGTCACCGGGATACCGGCGTTGGCGAAACACATGGCGATGCCGCTGCCCATGGTGCCGCCGCCGATGATCGCGGCGCTCGCGACCGGTCTCGCCTCGGCCTCGGCCGCCTTGCCCGAGATTTTCGCCGCCGCCCGCTCGGCAAAAAACAGATAGCGCTGCGCTTTCGATTCGGCGCTGTCGCGCAGGTCGACGAAAAGTTTGCGCTCGAGCGCCAATCCCTCGTCGAAGGGCACCGACGCGGCGGCGCGCAACGCCTGGGCGCAGGCTGCCGCCGCCCGCCGATTGCGGGCCCGCTTCAGGTGGGCCGACAGGGCGGCCTCGAGCGTCCCGGGATCGGACCGCGCCGCCCGGACCTGCGGTTCGAGATCGCGGACCTTGCGCAGCGCCGCCTTCGCTCCCCCTCGTTCGTCAAGGACCAGCACGGCGGTCGCACCGACATCGTCGGTGCCGATGGCGTCGATCAGACCAAGTCGCAACGCTTCGGCCGCGGATATCGGGTCGCCGCTGAGGATCATCGCGGCGGCCGGGCCGAAGCCGATCAACCGCGGCAGCCGTTGCGTTCCGCCAGCACCCGGCAGGATGCCGAGCTTGATCTCCGGCAGCCCAAGCTTGCTACGCGGCGCGGCCACGCGGTAGTGGCAGACCAACGCCAGTTCCAGGCCGCCGCCCAGGGCGACGCCGTCGATGGCGGCGGCGATGGGTTTGTTCAGATTCTCGATCGCGTCGAAGACGGCGATAGCGCTGGGCGGTTGCGGTGGCTGGCCGAATTCTCGGATGTCGGCACCAGCTACGAACGAACCGCGGGCGCCGCGCAGCACGATGCAGTCGACCTCCGGGTCCTGCCGGCATCGGGTCAGGGCGTCCAACAGACCCGCCCGCACGGCGGCGCCGAGGGCGTTGACCGGCGGATAGTCGATGGTGATCGTCGCCACGCGATTGAGCGCGTGGACCCGTACCACCGGTCCCGATTGCGTCGCCACGTTGCCGTCCTCCCCGCGAGTAGCCCGCCTGCCGCCACTGGGCGGAAGCGCACCGACAACCGTGGGCAGGCTAGCGCCGCGCCCGCGGTCTCTCAATCCGATTCTTACAGTGTGCTCCGCAATAATATCACAATATGATATTATCATCGATCTCTGAACCAGAACGAGGAAGACCGGGTGTGAGCAAACGATCGCCGGCCGGCCGGCGCCAGGCGCCCAAGGGAACCCAAAGCATCCAGCGGGTGATGAGCCTGCTCACCGCCGTCGGCGAGCGCAACGCGTCGGGCACGCGCCTCAAGGATCTGGCCGAACTGACCGGCCTGCACATGGCGACGGCGCACCGTTTGCTGAGCGCGCTCGTGTGGGAGCGCATGCTCGGCTACGACCCATACAGCAAGCGGTACTTCCTCGGGGTCCGTTTGCATGCCCTGATGGATTCCGTTCGCTTTGCCGGGTTCAAGGCGCATCTCGGCGCAGCGATGGCCCGCATCATGCGGCAAACCGAGGACGTCGTTTATCTCTACCTGCCGATCCTCAACGACGTCATTTGCGTCGAGCGGCTGGAGGGCGCCTACCCCGTCCGTGCCTTGATCCGCGAAGTCGGCGCCCGGCTGCCGTGCGGCATCGGCGCCGGCGGCGTGGCCATTCTGGCCGGCTTGCCCGAGGCGCGGGCCCGATCGATCGTCGCGGCCAATGCCGATCGTTATCCAGAGTACAACGACCTTAATCGCGACAAGGTCTGGCGGGCGGTGCTGGCGGCGCGCAAGGCGGGCTACGGCCTCAATCGCGAACAGGTGCTGGCCGGGATCACCGGCATCGGCATGGCCGTGCGCAACGCCGCCGACGAGCCGCAGGCGGCGATCACCGTCGTCTCGGTGGCCAAGCGGCTGGACGGTCCGCGCCGCGAGGAGGTGGTCGAGATCATGCGCCGGGAAATCCGCGCCGCCGAGCCGTTGCCGGCGGTGTTCTCCTAGCCGCCGGGCGAGCCGCGGCGCCGTATCCGGCCACTGTGGTGCCGCTCTAGAACCCGAAGAAGCGCGCCGGATTGTCGTTGAGGATCTTTGCCTTGAGCCCGGCGGAAATGTCGGCGCGTTCGCGAATCTCGCGGATCGAATCTTCGAGCGCCTCTTCATGCGGCAGGTCAGCCGAGGTCATCACGTGGTCCTCGCCTAAGAGCTCGACGACCGCCGGCAGGAAGCGCTCGTCGCCTTCGCAGGTGAAGTAGATGTTGCCGCGTCCCAGCCATTCCGCCGGATTGCGTTTCGGCGTGCCCGGCCACTGCTTGGCGGTATAGACCCCCCAATAGCGCTCCATCCGCGGCACCAGATAGGGCAGCCAATCGGCGCCGGCCTCGAAGAAGCCGACGCGCAGTTTTGGGAACCGCTCGAGGATGCCGCCGCCCACCATGCTGAACAATCCGAACATCATCGGCACGGCGACGAAGGTGGTCGAGCAGAGGATCGTATCCATCTTGGTGTGGAGCGAGCGCATGTTCCAGCCGACATGCATCGCCACCGGCAGGCCCTGGTGCTCGATCTCGGCCCAGATCGGATCGAATTCCGGCTCGTGCAGAAAGGTGTCGCCGGCGGTGCCGTAGGTGAGCACCGCGGCGGCGCCCAGGGTCTTGGCGCGCCGCACTTCGGCGACGCCCGTCTTGGCATCCCGAAAGGGAAGCACCGCCACCCACTTCAACCGTTTGGCGTGCGGCGCACAGGTTTCGGCCAGCCAGGTGTTGTAGCTCCGCATCAACGCGGCCTCGAAGGCGATGTCGGGTGACAGCAGATCGAGGAAAATGGTCGGGAACAGGACCTGGATGTCGATGCCGAGGCGGTCCATGTCGGCAAGGCGGGCCGTCGCCGGCACCAGGGTCTGACTGGCGATACTGAACTTCTTCGACTTGGCGAAGGCCGAGGTCACCGGCGTTCCATACATCGACGGGCCATAGCCGGTCGGACGCGGATAGGCCTGGCCGTCGATCAGCCAGAAACTGTCCTGGGCGAACGGGCCAGGCGAGTTTGGTCGCTTGACGATGGTCGGCCGGCGGAAGCGGTAGGGCTCGTCGATGTAGTTCCAGACGTCTTCCGCCTCCTCGATATGCGAATCGGCGTCGATGACGAGCCCGTTGCGTCCAGCCATGGTGTGGTTCCTTCTCCCGTGTGGTCCGTCACTGTAGCGCGGCGTCGCCGGCCCGTCCTTCCGCCGCTAGCCGGCGGCTGGCGCTCTCGATCGCTTCCTCCAGCCGGGCGGCAAAGGTCCGGCGCTCGAGTCCGGCGGCGATGGCGGGCAGGAACTCGATGACGATCAAGCCCGGCCGCCGCACCAGACTGCGGCGCGGCCAGAACAATCCGGAGTTGAGGGCGACGGGGACGACAGGGAGGCCGAGATGGCCGTAGAGGGCGGCCGCTCCCGGCAGGTACGGCGCGGCCCGATCGGGCGCGACGCGTGTTCCCTGGGGAAAGATGACGATCGGCCGCGCCGCCGCCGCCGCGCGCTCGGCGGCGCGGAGCATTGACCGCAGCGCCCTCGGTCCGGCGGCCCGGTCGATCGGAATCATCCCGGTCTTGCGGCAGTACCAGCCGTAGACCGGGATGTGCAGCAGCTCGCGCTTTATCACGATGGCCGGATCGTCGGTGACGATATGGAAGATGATCGTGTCCCAGGCCGACTGATGCTTGGCCGCGACAATGACCGCGCTGGCCGGCAGGTTGGCGCGGCCACGAACCTCGAATCGCGTCCCGGCAATCCAGCGTAGCAGCACCATCACCCCCTTGGCCCACAGCGTCTGCCCGAACACGGTGGCGCGCGGAGGCAACAACAGCACCGGCAGCCAGGCGAGATTCATGACCGCGCTCCACAGCCAGAAAGCGGCCTGGAAGGCGGCCGAGCGGAGGACCAGCATCACGGGGGCGTGCCGATCAGAGTACCCACCGCCGCGGCGAGATCGTCGACCACCGGACAAGGCAGGAGCCCGGCGGGCAGGCCCGCGGCCTCGCAGGCGCGGCCATTGCCGGTCCGCACCAGCACGCGGGCGCATCCGGCCGCTACCGCCGATTCCATGTCGCGCAGCGAGTCGCCGATCATGACGGTCTCCGCCGCCGGCACGCTGAAATGGGCCATCGCTTCGAGCAACATGCCGGGTTGCGGCTTGCGCCGCGCGCTCGGCGCCCATGGCGGGTCGGTGCAGGCGAGGAGGAGGTCAAGATGGCCGCCATGCGCGGCGAGATCGCGCTCGACGGCGCGATTGATGGCGTCGAGGCGGGCGGCGTCGATCAGGCCGCGCCCGACCACCGACTGATTGGTGACGACGGCGACGCGATGGCCGGCGCGGTTAAGGCGGGCCACCGCCGCCGCCGAGCCGGGGATCATGACCACTTCCTCGACGGTCTTGACGAAGTCGGCGCGCTCGCGGTTGAGGACGCCATCACGGTCGAGCAGCACCAGCATCAAGGAATGCGGCGCAGCGAGCCCACCACCGTCAGCCGCGTGGTGATCATGGCGATCGCCGCGGCGATGAGCGGCAGGGCGGCGAGCACGGCCAGTCGCCGATCGTTGATTGGAACGTGCGGCAGCAACGGCACGTCGATCCCGGCGGCGGTGCGGGTGATGGCATAGACCGTGGCGGCCGCGAGTAGGAGTCCGACCACGCTGCCGGCAAGTGCGATGGTTAGAATATGGCGCACGAATTGGCGCGCGATATAGGAATCGCGAGCGCCGATCAGATGCAGAAGTTCAATCGTTTCCACATGCATGGCGAGGCCGGCGCGGGTGACGAAGACGATAATGGCGATCGCGGCAACGCTGACGAGCACGACGACCAGGGCCGCCACCGCCTGAACCGAACGGACGAGGCGGACCAGGCGCTCGAGAATGACGCCGTTGTCGCTGACTCGGGCGCCGGGAACGACACGCACCAGGCGTTGCTGCAGCTCCTCGATATTGACGGCAACGCCGGGTTCGAGGGTGACGTCGATCAACGCTGGGATCGGCAGGTCCTCGGGGATATTGCCGCGCCCGAGCCAGCGTTCGAGCAGTGCCAGCAGTTCCTGGCGCGGCAACGCCTGCGCCGAGGCCACGCCGTTGGTCTCGAGAATGGTCGACAGCACGGCGTCGACTCGCGCGCTCGCCGCGGCGGCGCCGGCGGCGGTCGAGCCCGGCAATTGCACCGTGATGCTGCCGCGCAGACCCTCGCCCCAGCCGTCGATGGTGCTGCCGACGGCGACGGCGCCGGCCAAGGTGAGGGCGGCGAGATAGACCATGGCCCCGATCAGGAAAGCGACCAATCGCCGGGTGGGGTCGCGACCGAGCTGCAATTCCGAGCGCCGCAACATCATGAGCTCCGGATCGGCGTCGGCCGCGCGGCGCCTTCGGTGGCGATGGGGCGCGGCGGCAGGTGAAACGACAGCTGACCTTCGTGCAGCCGCAGTTCGGGCCGTTTGAAAGTGGCGATCAGCGAGCGGTCGTGCGTGGCAATCACCACGGTCGTGCCGATTTTGTTGAGTTCCTCGAACAGGCGAAGAATGCGCAGACCCTGCTCGAGGTCGATGTTGCCGGTTGGTTCGTCGGCCAACAGCAGGCTGGGACGCCCGATCACCGCGCGGGCGATGGCGACGCGTTGTTTCTCGCCGTCCGATAGGGTGGGCGGCTTGGCCTCGAGCTGGCCCGACAGGCCGACCCAGGCGAGCAGTTCCGAGACGTGCGATTCGATTTTGTCGCGCTTGGCGCCGGCGATGCGAAGCGGCAGGGCGACGTTCTCCAGCGCCGTCAGATGGTTGAGCAGGCGAAAATCCTGGAACACGACGCCGATGCGACGGCGCAGCGGCGGCAGGTCGCGTCGGCGCAGGGCGGTGACGTCCTTGCCGAACATGTCGATCGTTCCCGCCGAGGGGCGGAGCGCCAGATACATCATCTTGAGCAGCGAGGTCTTGCCGGCGCCGCTCGGGCCGGTGAGGAAATGGAACGACCCCGGCTCGAGGACGAAGCTCAAGTCGCGCAGCACGTCAGGCCCACGGTCGTAGCGCAGGCTCACGGTGTCGAAGCGGACCACTGGGCATTCTCCGGGGCCAAGGAGGGGTGAGAATCGCACAGGCGGAGCCAGTCCGCAAAGCATCGGCGCCCGGCGAACCTTGCGCCTCCGGTGGCGACGGCCTATAAGGAATCATTGGCGAATCAAGCGGCTAAGCATGATAGTTACCTGCCTCAGCTGCGGCACGCGGTATCAGCTTGAGCCGTCAGTTCTGATCCCGAATGGTCGCTCTCTCCGGTGTGTGAAGTGCGCGCACCAATGGACCGAGCGACCGCCGGGCGAAGGGCCGCCGGTGGCGGCGCCCGAACCGGACGAGGTGCCGAATTTCGGCCTCGAGCCCGCCGCCGCGCCGCGGCCGCGCCGCCGCCCGACCGCCGCCCGTCGCCGCACCCCGCCGAAGCGTCGCTCCGGTCCCCTCATCGCCTGGGGTTCCTTGCTGGCCGTGGTGCTCGTTCTGGCCGGTGTCTTCGTCGGGCTGAGCGAGCAGATCGTGGAGATCTTTCCCGCCGCCACCCCGGCCTATGAACTCATCGGGCTGGCCGAGGATCCGACCACCGGCATCAACGTCGAGAACGTCAAGGTCAATCCGCTGCGCCAGGGCGAGGCCTTGGTCATCGAAGTGACCGGACAGATCTCCAACAAGGCCGCCTCCGCCAGGAAGATTCCGCCGATGCGGGCGACCCTGTTCGCCGGCCGGCGCGAGGTGCAGACCTGGACCTTCGAGCCGCCCGTGGCCCAGCTCAATCCGGGGCAGGCTGCCGACTTCAGCGCCTCGCTCAACAACGCTCGCGGCGATGGCACAAATCTGGTGGTCTCCTTCAAAACCGTGGGCGGGTAGCGTAGGCGATCACTCCATGATCCAGCCCGCCGTGCCCACGGAACTTTTCAGCGCCGCTGCGATCACCCGGCGGGTCGAGGAACTCGGTCGCGAGGTTGCGGCCGCGCTACCCTCCGACTTTTCGGTCGCCGTCATTCTCAAGGGCGGATTCATGTTTTCCGCCGACCTGATCCGGCGGATCGGCCGCGCCGGCGCGCATCCGCGGGTTGATTTTCTGACGCTCGACAGCTACGGCGAGCGCACCGAGAGCAGCGGCCAGGTGGTGGTGCGCCAGGACTTGAGCGACCAATTCGCTGGCCGCACGGTGCTGATCATCGACGATATCCTCGAATCGGGGCGCACGCTCAGTTTCGCCCGCGACCATTTGCGGACGCGCGGCGCGGCCGACATCAAGCTCTGCGTCCCGCTCGACAAGCCGCGTCGCCGTGAAGTGGAGTTCGATGCCTATTTCGTCGGCTTCGATTGTCCCGAGGTTTTCGTCGTTGGCTACGGCCTCGACCACGCCCATCGCTACCGCGAATTACCCTATATCGGCGTGCTGCCCCTAAGCCCGGGGTGAGCCGTTAGGGACGCTGGCTAACGGGATCGGCGAGAGGACCCCCGCCGCGCGCCGGGGCAACGAAGCTAGAAGCGCTTTAGCAACCGCTCGATGTAATCGATTTCGACCTTCGAGCGGGTGCGCTCGCCGGCGCGGCGATGCAATTCGCGCAAGATGTCGCGGGCGCGTTGGACTTCGCTTTCCTCGGGGATGGCGATGCGCTCGTCGTCGAAGATGCCGAACCCCGACTGCGGCCGGCCGAGTGGGTCGCGGCCGACCCGCGTGAACGGACTGCTGCTGCTGGGATCCAGTCCGGGGTCGACGCCCATCGCCTCGAGCATGTCGCGGATGACGGCATTGGCGCCTTGGCGCAAGGCATCGAGGGCCTCGGTCATCGGCCCAACGGCTGAGCCGGGCCGGCGCGCCTCCAACTCGCCGCGCGCATCGTTCATGTTGCGGTCGGCCTTGCCGAACGCATTCGGAATGTCGGCACCGCCCTCGCCCAGGCGGCGCATGATTTCGCCCAACATGCGCCGGAGGTTCTCCTGGCGATCGCCGGGGCTGCCGGGATTGCCCTGGCCCGGCTGATTGCCCCGCCCGCGCTGGCCTTCCTGTCCGGCGCCTTGCTGCGGGCCACCGCGTTGCTGGGAATCGCGAAACGCTTCGTCCAACAGCTCCTGCTGCATGCGCATCAGGTCGTTGAGCGCCTGCAGCAGTTCCTCGCCCGGCATTCCCGACATCATGTCGCCCTGCATCAGGCCGTCGCGCAGATTCTCGAGCAGGTCGCGCAACTGGGCCAGCAGTTCGCGCGCCGCTTCCTTCGACCCGGTACGGTTAAGGTCGAGTGCGCGGTCGAGCAGTTTTTTGAGCTGTTCGGAATCGATCAGCGAGTTGGGCGGCATGTTTTTCGGCATCAGCTCGCCAAGCTGCCGGTTCTGCAGCGCCCGCTCGGCGAGGGCGCGCAGAAATTTGTCGAGCGCATCGCGGACCTCGGCGATGCGCTGTTCGATTTCGTCGTCGGCGGCGTTGCGCGACAGGGCGTCGAGAAGCCGATCCTGCGCCGCCCGCAGCTCGGCTTCGGCGAGCGACACGTTGCCGTCTTCGATGCGGAGCGCCGCGCTCCACAACATGTCGACCACCTCGGTCGCCGACTCGGTCGTCGTCTCAGGAGTCTGGCTGCCACGGATCAGGCGGGCCACGGCCACGCGCAGGACCAAGAACGCCGTTGTGTCCTCGTAGTAGCGCTTGGGGTCGGCGGAGACGCGGGCCAGCGCCCGCGCCACCGATTCGCGCCGATGCGGCGCCAGCGCCAGTACCTTGCGTTGCTCGACGATGGCCTTGGCGATCGGATGATGGAACTTGCGCTCGGGCAGGACTGTCTCGGCCTCTTCCGACTTGCCTTCCTGGCCGATTTCGTCGACCGCGACGAGCTGGATGGTGACCGGCAGTCCGGCCCACGGATGCGGCGTCAGGTCGTGGTAGCTCGACTCGGCGGCCTCGGGGGCGCCGGCGCTTCCGAGCGGCAGGTCGATCGTCACCGATTCGTCGGAGTCGAGCCGCTTCATCACTGCACTGATCTTGGCCAGCCCATAGTCGTCCTTGGCCGCGTAGGACAGCCGCAGAGCGTCGCGCGCGCTGGTTCCCGGCTGATCGCTGAACTCGATCGTCGGCGGCCGATCGGGAATGACGCTCAGCTTCCACGTACCGATGGTGCGGGCGCCCTGCTGGAACGCCAGCGACAGCCCGTCGGTAATCGTGTGTTCGACCTCGAAGCTGTTGCGATCGATCGCCGCAAACGCTGTTCTGGTGCCGTCGATGCGCAATTCCGGCGCCCGGCGAACGCCGTGAATGCGTGCCACGAGAACGCTGCCGGTGGGCACGGTGATTTCTGACCCATGGGTATCGGGGCGAAGGAAGATAGGCGCCAGCCCCGCATAGGCGGGGGGCGTGATCCAGGCATCATAGGCTGCAGCTGTCGGCCGGCCGCTGGCAAAGTCGGGCTTGGCCGCGACAGCGATACGCCGGTGCCAGTCGCTGCCGGCATAGAAGAATCCAAGCACGAGCATCAGCGCCACGATGGCACGCAAGCCCCAGGGGTCGGCGTGCCGACCCCATCCGGCCTTCGGCCATCCGGCGCGCGCCAAGGCCGCGCGTTCCAGCATGCGCCGCTGATGCTCGCGCCACAGCAGCACCATCATCGAGTCGTCGCCGGTGGCCAGGCGGTCTTCGAGCGCGGTCAGCGGACGGTGGTCGACTCCGGCCGTCGTCTCGAGATGCCGCCTTGCCCCAATGCGCGCCGGCCAGCGAATAGTGCGTAGCCCGCGGTAGAGGAGAGCCAACAGTCCGGCCACGACGACGACGAGCACGGCCAGGTGCAGCCACCACGGCAACTTGGCGAACAGGCCGAACAGCGCGGCGGCCACGAACGCGGCGGCGAGGACCGTCGCCGGCCACAGTGCCGGCCAGACCTGTTCCCACAGGAGAACCAGCTTGGCGAGCGCCAACTGCACCCGGTAGACGATGGGACTGAGGCTCGACGGACGTGGTGCTTCGCTCATATAGCCCTCGCCGGGCTATGGGCGTACTCGCCGCGCCCACGCGGGAATGGTTTCCCCCGCCATCATCTGCTGGTACGAGGGCCGCGGTCTCACCACCGCAAAGTCGCGGTCGTTGACCAGGACTTCCGGCACGAGAGGCCGACTATTATAGTTGGAGGCCATCACCGCACCATAGGCACCGGCGGTCCGCAAGACGAGCAGGTCCCCGGCGACGACCGGCGACAGGGCGTAATCGAGCGCCAGATAGTCGCCGGTTTCGCACACCGGGCCGACGACATCGACGGGGCCAATCGGCGCACCCGCTGGCGGTTGGCGCACTGGAACGACCATGTGGCTCGCCTCGTAGAGGGTCGGACGAAGGAGGTCGTTCATCGCCGCATCGACGATCACAAAGGTGCGAGCCTCGCTCGATTTCACGTAGATGACCGTGGTCACCAGGATGCCGGCATTGGCGACGATCAGGCGCCCCGGCTCGAACATCAGGCGGCAGCCCAGGTTGCCGACGAGGCGGCGGACGGCCGCGCCGTAATCAGCGGGCGACGGCGGCCGCTCGTCGCGGTAGGGCACGCCCAAGCCGCCGCCGAGGTCGAGCCGGTCGATATGATGGCCGTCCGACCGCAGCGTACGAACGGCGTCGGCGGCGATGGTGAAGGCGGCTTCGAGCGGCGCCAGGCTGGTGAGCTGTGAGCCGATGTGGACGGCGACGCCGCGGACGGCGATGCCGGGTAGCGTCGCCGCCCGTCGGTAGGTCTCGCGGGCGCGCGGCCAGGCGATGCCGAACTTGTTCTCGCGCTTGCCGGTGGTGATTTTCGCGTGGGTGGCGGCATCGACGTCGGGATTGATGCGGATGGCGACGGTCGCAGTCTTTCCCTGCGAGGCGGCCGCCGCGCTCAGGGCCACCAGCTCGTCGTCGGATTCAACGTTGATCTGGTGGACGCCCTGGGCCAGCGCAAAGGCCAATTCATCGCGGGTTTTGCCGACGCCCGAAAAGACGATGCGCTCGGGCGGAACGCCGGCCGCCAGCGCGCGGTGGATCTCGCCCGCCGATACCACGTCGGCGCCCGCCCCTTCGGCCGCGAGCACGCCGATGACGGCGAGATTCGAATTCGCTTTCACCGCGTAATGGACGACGTAATCGAGGCCGGCCAGGGCCTCGCAGAAGACGCGGTAGTGCCGGCGCAAGGTCGCCGTCGAATAGCAATAGAACGGCGTGCCGACGCTGGCGGCCAAGCGGGCGACCGGAACGTCCTCGGCATGGAGGACGCCGTCGCGGTAGGTGAAATGGTCCATGGCGCTAGCGCCGCTGCGTTTGCTCGTCGCTGGCCTTGGTCTTCTCGGCCGACGGCTGCGGCTGCAGGGTGCCTTTGCGGCCGCAGGCCACGGTCGACAGGGCGACCAGCAGGCCGAGCCCGAGCACGATCAAGACACGGGTCATGCCAAGCGCTCGCGCAAGACCCGAATTGCGTCGCGCACCCGTTCGGGCGCGGTGCCGCCATGGCTCAGGCGACGCGCCAGCGATTGCTCCACCCCCAACACCTCGTATACCCGCCGATCGATCGCCGGCACGACATCTCGCATCTGCTCGATCGTCAAATCGGCAAGCCCCTTGTTCGCTTGTTCGGCGAGACGGACGAGCTTGCCAGTCACCTCGTGCGCCTCGCGGAACGGTATGCCGAGCGTCTGCACCAGCCAGTCGGCCAGGTCGGTCGCGGTGACGAATCCGCGCTCGGCGGCGGCGCGCATGGCGGCGACGTTGACGGTCATGTCGTCGACCATGCCCGCCATCGCGGTGAGGCCAAGGTGCAGCGTGTCGGCAGCGTCGAAGACGGGCTCCTTGTCTTCCTGCAGGTCCTTGGCATAGGTGAGCGCCAGCCCCTTGAGCGTGATCAGCAGGGCGTTGAGGTCGCCGATCAAGCGCCCGGCCTTGCCGCGGATCAACTCCGCCGCATCGGGATTGCGCTTCTGGGGCATGATCGAGGAGCCGGTCGAAAAGGCATCGGACAGAGTAATGAAGCCGAACGGCGGGCTCATCCACAGGACGATTTCCTCGGCCAGACGCGACAGATGAACGCCGGCGATGGCGCAGGCGGCCAGGAACTCGACGGCGAAATCGCGCGCCGACACCGCATCCATCGAATTGGCCATCGGCCGGGCAAAGCCCAGCGCAGCGGCGGTGGCGTGCCGGTCGATCGGGTGGCTGGTGCCGGCCAGGGCCGCTGCGCCAAGCGGCGATTCGTTGAGGCGAGCGCGACAGTCGTGCAGCCGGCCGCGGTCGCGGTCGAACATCTCGACATAGGCGAGCAGGTGGTGGCCGAACGTCACCGGCTGCGCGGCCTGCAGATGCGTGTAGCCTGGCAGGATAGTGCCGGCGTGCTGCTCGGCCCGTGCCAGCAGCGAGCGCTGCAGCACCCGCAGACAGGGGTCGAGCCCGTCGATAGCGTCGCGGACCCATAGGCGAAAATCGGTTGCCACCTGGTCGTTGCGCGAGCGCGCGGTGTGGAGTCGTCCGGCGGCTTCGCCGATCATCTCCTTCAACCGCGCCTCGATGTTCATGTGGATGTCCTCGAGCCGGGGATCGAACACGAAGGTGCCCTGCTCGATCTGCTGCTCGATGGCGTCGAGGCCCCGGAGAATCGCGTCGCCGTCGCTGCTCGACAGGATCTTCTGCGCCACCAACATGCGGCAATGGGCGCGCGAGCCGGCGATGTCCTGGCGATAAAGCCGCCGGTCAAAGGCGATCGAGGCGTTAATCTCCTGCATCACCGCCGCCGGTCCCGACGCAAAGCGACCGCCCCACAGCGTATTGCGGGGACCCGATGAAGGGCCGGTCGTCGCGCCTGCCCGGTCGGGCGGTGCCGTTGGTTTCTGGCTCATGGTCGCATCACGACGTACGCCTCCACGGCGGGCGCCGCATCATACAAGTGGGGGAGTCGCGGGGGCTAGGGCCGCGCGCGGGCACGGCCTAGGCGGTCATCGGGTCGGGATCGGCTTCCCGCCCGAATAGTCATAGAAACCGCGGCCGGCTTTCTTGCCGAGCCAGCCGGCCTCGACGTATTTCACCAACAGCGGGCAGGGCCGGTACTTCGAGTCGGATAGTCCGTCGTGCAGCACCTGCATGATCGACAGGCAGGTATCGAGGCCGATGAAATCGGCCAATTCGAGCGGCCCCATCGGATGGTGGGCGCCCAACTTCATCGAGGTGTCGATCGCCTCGACGGTGCCGACGCCCTCGTACAGTGTATAGACGGCTTCGTTGATCATCGGCAGCAGGATGCGATTGACGATGAACGCCGGGAAGTCCTCCGACACCGCCGGGATCTTGCCCAGCTTGACCGTGAGTTCGTGGACAGCCTGGAATGTCGCCTGCTCGGTGGCGATGCCGCGGATCAGCTCAACCAGCCCCATCATCGGTACTGGGTTCATGAAATGCATGCCCATGAACCGCCCCGGTCGATCGGTCGTCGACGCCAGGCGCGTGATCGAGATCGAGGAAGTGTTGGTGGCGACGATGGCGCCTTTTTTCAGGTGCGGGCAAAGGTCGATGAATATCTTGCGCTTGACCTCTTCGTTCTCCGTCGCCGCTTCGATGACGAGGTCGGCGTCAGCCAGCGCCTTGACGCTGACATTGGCCGCAATGCGGCCCATGGCGCTCGCCTTGTCGGCTTCGCTGATCCGCCCGCGGCCGACCTGCCGCCCCAGATTGCGGTCGATGATGCCGATTGCCTTGTCGATCTGGTCCTTGGCGACGTCGACCAGCGTGACGCGATAACCGGCCAGGGCGCAGACATGGGCGATGCCGCCGCCCATCTGGCCGGCGCCGATGATGCCGATCAACTTGATGTCAATCTTGGGTTCGCTGGGGATGCTCACCGGTGCATTCATTTCGCCAACCTGCGCTTCAATTCGGCTTCGAGTTCAGG
>SHVP01000042.1 GCA_009694165.1 Alphaproteobacteria bacterium | reverse complement strand
CGCGTCGGCCATGTGGTTTTCGGCATGGACCTCGAACCACGGGACCGCGGGAAGCGTGGCGAGCACCTGGTCGAGATGCTGGGCCCGCAGGCCGATACCGGCTGCGGCGGGCTGTTGCTCTCTCCGACCAGGTGCCAACACGGCGATTCCCCTGCGTGCTGCCTAGGCCTTCTTGGTTAGGCTGCCACCGACGATGCGCTCGCAGGTGCCGGCCGGGACATAGATCGACGCCGCCGGGTCGGCATCGCGCTTCGACGAGCCACCGCAGGAGTTGTTGCCGGCCGAGGCGCAGTCGTTCTTGCCGGCTTTGGCGAGGCCGAAACACTTCTCCGAGCTGAAAGCGGGGGCCTTGGCCGGCGTCTGCGCGGCGACGAGCGAGGGGAATGGCGATGGCGGCGGCGATCGCCGAGGCGACGAGGATCTTGGTATTCATGGGACGATGCTCCTGGTTAAGGTGACGAAGGGGCGAAAACCGCGGCGCGGCCCGCATCCACCTTCGCCCCATTGTTCAACCGGGGGGCGCCAAAGGTTACGCCGCTCACGACATCGCGCTCCGGAAATGGCTAGAGTAGGAGGGAACTCGGGGGCTATGACGGCAACGGCTGAAATTTCTGCGACCGACCAACGCTGGTGCCAGATGATGGCGGCGGCCCAGCGGGGTGATGGGCGCTCGTATGGCGCCTTGCTCGGCGAACTGCTTCCCTTCCTGTGCAGTCTCGCGCGTCGTCATTTGCGGGCACCGGAGGAAGTTGAGGATTCGGTCCAGGACATCGTGTTGACGATCCATAGCGTCCGCCACACCTTCGACCCGACGCGGCCCCTTAAGCCCTGGGTGGCGACGATCGCGCGGCGCTGGGTTGCCGATCGGCTCCAGCGCCTCGGCCAGCGTGGCGCGCGCGAAGTATTGTTGCTGGACGATGAAACCTTTTTCGCGCTGGCCCCGAACCATGGGGGAGAAGCAGCGGTCAGGGTGCGTGAAGTGATAGCCGCGGTCGATGAGTTGCCGCGCGGTCAGCGCGACGCCGTTTAACTGCTCAAGGGCGAAGGCTTATCGTTGAGCGAGGCCTCGGCCCGGATGGTCTCGCCCTCGGTACGAGTTTCGGCTGCTTCCGCATGATCGTGCTGATGAGTATACCGCTCGCGATGGTGCTGTTCCTCATGGTCCGCCATGCCGGACCGATCCGGCCGGTGGCGACCGCTTTCACGGGCGCGTTGGCGTTGGCCTCGCTGGCCTCCGCCGGGCTGACGCTGTTTCACGGGCTCGATGCCACCATCATGGTGCTGGTGTGGCACATGGGCACCGTCGCCCTGATCGTGGCCGTCCTCTCGCTCAGCGGTCGGCGGCTCTTTTCCTGGCTGACGCCTAGGCGCCGCGCCGACGTGATCCAACCCTCCTGATCGTCAAAACCGTGCGGTGAGGGCCGCTGCGGCTCAGGTGCCCGAGGGCGGCTGCGCGAGGCCCTCGAGCAGGGCCGCATGCAGGGCGGGCCCGGCGGCAACAATGTTCGGATGCTCGATGGTTTGCCGGTTGTAGGTGATGACGCGACCATCGAGCCATGTCATGCGGCCGCCCGCCTCGCCGACGATGAGATCGGCGGCGGCGATGTCCCAATCCGACTTGCGGGTGAGCGTGACCGTTGCGTCGAAGCGTCCAGCCGCCACCAGGGCAACGCGGTAGGCCATCGAGTTGACGAAACGAAATTCGGCCCCCGTCGCGGCCTCCATCCAGTTGTGGCGCTCGAAGGTGCGGCGCGAGGACAACATCCGCGCCCCGACGACGCCGGCGCGGTCGCTGACGCGAATCGGCTTCTGGTTGAGCGTCGCGCCCTCGCCGAGCGCCGCCTCGAAAAATTCCTCCTTGGCCGGATTGTAGACCGCGCCCAGCAACGGGCGGCCGTTCTCGACCAGGGCGGCGACGACCGCGAACTCGGGTTCCTTGCGGAGGAAGGCACGGGTGCCATCGATGGGATCGATGATCCAGACGCGACGGATACCGAGGCGCTCCGCGTTGTCCTCGGTCTCCTCCGACAGCCAGCCGTAATCCGGTCGGTGTCCCCGCAGTCGCTCCTTCAGTAGCGCGTCGACGGCATAGTCGGCCTCGCTGACCGGATTGTCCGGGCCCTTGTTCCAGGACTTGACTTCGCCAGCAAAGAAATCGCGCGCCAGCGCGCCTGCTTCGCGCACGGCGCCGCGCAGCACGGCAAGGTCGGCGATGAGATCGGCGCTCAACACCTTAGGTGCCAGCGACCGTCAGGCCGTCGATGCGCAGCGTCGGGGCATCGGTCCCGTAGCGGAATTCGAGGTCGTTCGCCGGGATCAGCCGGCGAAACATGCCCTTGAGATTGCCGGCGATGGTGATCTCGCTCACCGGATAGGCGATCTGGCCCTTCTCGATCCAGAAGCCGGCGGCGCCGCGGCTGTAGTCGCCGGTGACGCCGTTGATGCCGAACCCGATCAGGGTGGTGACGTAGAAGCCGGAGTCGATGTCGGCCATCAGGGCAGCTGGACTCTGCTGACCGGCCGCCATGTAGAAATTGGTGGCATGGGGCGAAGGCGGCCCCGAGGTGCTGCGAAAACCGTGCCCCGTGGTGGTCAACCCGAGCTGGTGGGCCGAGGCGCGGTCGAGCAGCCACGTCGTCAGCACGCCGTTCTCAATGATCGTGCACTTGCGATTGGCGGCGCCTTCGCCGTCGTTCGGGTAGGACGAACGGCCCCGCCGCAGGTGTGGATCGTCGACCACGTTGATGCCGGCGGCGAAGATGGCTTCTCCCATCTTGTCCTTGAGGAAGCTGGTGCCGCGCGCCACGGCTTGGCCGTTGATCGCGCTCGCCAAATGGCCGAGCAAGCTGCGGGAGACGCGCGGATCGAACACCACCGGCACTTGCGTCGAGGGTACCTTGCGCGGTTTGAGCCGCTGCACCGCGCGCTCGCCGGCGCGCCGGCCGATCACCGCTGGGTCCTCGAGGTCGGCCCCATACACCGCCGAGTGAAAGTCATAGTCGGTTTCCATGCCGGTGCCTTCGCCGGCGATGACCGACGCGCTAACACTCTGCGAGGAGCGCGTGTAGGCGCCGGAAAATCCGTTCGAGATGGCGACTGCCGCGGTCCCGCGCCACCAGCTTGCGCCCGCCCCCTCGGAGTTGGTGACGCCGGGAACGGCGCGGGCCGTATCTTCGGCCGCAGCCGCACGCGCGTAGAGGGTTTCCGCGTCGGGTTCGGCTGGGTCATGGAGGTCGAGGTCGTGCGCCGGCCCCTTGGCGAGCAGATTCGCTTCGAGGAGGCCGGCATGCGGATCTTCCGGCGCGAGGCGGGCCATGGCGACAACGCGCTCGATCAGGGCCCTGACGGCCACGTCCGACATGTCCGTGGTCGAGACGTTAGCCGAACGTTGTCCGACGAAGACGCGCAAGCCGACGTCGTTTGCCTCGGCCCGCTCGAGGTCTTCGCGTTCGCCCAGGCGCTGCGATACCGACAGATTGGCCGAGACCACGCCAATCGCGTCGGCGGCGTCCGCCCCCGCTCGCCGCGCCCGCTCGACCAGATCATGGAGAAAAGAAAGGGTACGGCGTTCGGTGTCCTTGGCGTCGGTCATGGTTTGTCCGGGGAAAAGGCTGTTTCCCTTATATAGGGCAAAGCCGCCCGGCTACCAGCGCACCCTGACCACTTTCCTTGGAGCGCTCGCCGATGCGCGGTGCTGCGCCGCACACGACGCAAGTTGTCGCTCGTGCGGTGCTGTGGATACGCGTCGTCTCATTGCGCGGCCGTCGGCTCAGCGCTCCTCCGGCGGTTTGACGCGGCGGAAAGCGGCGAGCAGCGACAGGTCGTAGACGATCTTGAGCACGCCGCAGGCGACCAGCGGCCAGCCGAACGATGTCGCCGCCAGCATGGCGCCGGCCAAGGCCGGGCCGGGCGCCGCCGCCAGGCTGCGGGGGACGTTGGTGAGGGACGCCGCCGCCGGCCGTTCGGCCGGCTCGACGACGGCCATCACGTAGGACGTGCGCGCCGGCACGTCCATTTGCGACAACAGCCCGCGCGCGATCAGGAAGACCACCGCCCAGGCCAGACTGGGCGCGAAGGCGGCGCCGATCAGGAACAGATTGGCCGGGATGTGGGTATAGACCATCGTGTTGATGAGGCCGATACGCGCGGCCAGGCGCTCGGCGACCAGGAACGAAAAGGCGGCGCCCAGGTTGACCGCCGCAAACAGCAAGCCGGCCGCCGCCGCCGACAGGTCGAAGCGCTGGTAGAGCCACAGCGTCAGCATGCTGTTGGCGACCAAGCCGCTGGCGAACGAGTCGAGCGAGAAGAGCGCCGCCAGCCCCCAGACGCGCCGCCGCGACGGTCCCAAGGGGGCCTGCCTCTCGGATCCGCCGGCGGCTTCCATTTCCGGCAACAGACCGCGATAGATGAAGGCTGCCCACAGGCCGAAACCGGCATAGGCGCCGAAGAGAAGGCGCGCCGCCGTCAGCGGCTCGACCACCAGCGCCAATAGATCGGCGCTACCGCTGGCGAGCGACCCGACGGCACCGAGCAGGGCCGCGATCAAGCTGTAGCGGGCAAAGAGGGCGGTGCGCTCGCCGGCGGCAACCGACTGGGCCAGCACCGTGTGTTCAAGCGGTTGAAACACGCTGCCGCTCGACGGCGTGAGCGTGCTGACGGCGGCCACCACCAGCAGCAGCCAGAAGTCCGAGAGCCCGGCGAAGCCCGCTCCCGTCAGCGCCATGAGGAAGGCCGCGGCGCGCAGCAGGGGACGGCGCCTCAACCGGTTGGCAAGCAGGCCGACCCCGATCGACAGCGCGGCCGAACCCAGGAGGGTTGCAGTGGCGATGGTGCCCACGGCGACCGGGCCAAGGCCGAGCACCGTCAGATAGAAGGGCAGCGGCACGATGGCGTAGCCGTCGGCAAAGGCCCGGATGGCGCGCGCCGTCAGTACGCGCCTGGCGTCGGCGGTGGCGGACGCCGGGATGAAGGCGTCGATCCAACCGCTCAGAGCGCCCACACCACGATGGGCTCGCGGCGGCCGCGGATAGCCTGCGGCGCCGTTTGGTGCAAACCGTGGCGCAACGCGGCTCCGCGTTCGCCGATGCCGCGGATCAGATCGTCGGTGACGCAGAGATCGACCGCGAGCTCGCGCGTCAGGCGCTCGACGCGGGCGGCGACGTTTACGGTATCGCCGATGACGGTGAACTCGAGACGTTGCGCATCGCCGATATCGCCCAAGATGACAGGGCCGTGGTGCAGCCCTACGCCGATGCGTACCGGCGGCTCACCGCGCGCCGCCCGCTCGCCGTTCCAACTCTCGATCGCAGCCAGAATGGCGCGCGCGCAGGCGAGCGCCCGAACCGCGTCGTCTCTCCCCTGCCGCGGGGTGCCGAAGGTGGCCATGATGCCGTCGCCCAAGTACTTGTCGAGGGTGTCGCCATGGGCGAAGACCTGTTGCGCCAACAGACCGTGCATCTCGCGCAACAGGGCAAGCACGCTGTCGGGCGACAGGTGTTCGGCGATCTGGGTGAACGACACCATGTCGGCGAACATCACCGCCACCTGCTGGCGACGGCCGTGGCGCAGCGGTTCGTCGAGATTGGCGAGCTCGTCGACCAGATTGGCGGAGAAGAAGCGGGCGATGTTCGAGCGGACCCGCTCCGCAGCGGCGTTGTCATACAGCAACTTGCGGAGCCGCCACATGGCGACGGCGAGAATCGCCGACGCCATGACGAACAGAAGAGCCGTCTGCAGCGCTACTTGGATGTCAACGCGGCTGAAGGCGCCGAGATAGGCCGAGCGCTCGGCCATCGACATGGAATAGAGCAACTCGATGTCGAGCTTGGTGACGCTGCCGGGTTGGCTGATGATCCAGGTGACGCCGATCAGACAGATCGCGCCCGAACACAGCCCGCTCCACAACACCAGCCACGGTGAATAGCTGAACACCGAGGCCGCGATGAAGATGTAGTAGTAGTGCTCCTTGCCGAAGCGGAGCTGGGCGCCCAGCGGCAGGTGAAATACTTCCGGCGTGAGCGGATTGGGAACGAACAGAGTGAAGGCGAGAAGCGCGATGTCAACCATCCACGCGGCGAAGGAGATCTATGCCGCCTCGTGGCCGCGGCGCCGGATTCGATAATGGGCGATGCCGGCCGCGGCGAACACGACCAAGAGCGCGTAGTAATAAAGGACGGCGACAAAGGGGACGATCGCCGTCAGCCACACCGTGACGAGGGCGAGGGCGACCAGCCGGGCGTAGCACCACTGGCGCAGGGCGTAGGTGGTCTCGGCGGCGATCGCCCGTTCCACGCGATCGCTCGACGATACGCGCGACGCAGCGGGTGTGGTCGGCTGGTCGCGCGATAGTGTAGCCATGGCGTCAGGGTCTTTCGTTGCGTGCAGCGGGCCGCGCTACGACCGGGTAAGTTTGCAGCGGTGGCCTGTCGTGGCCAGTCATGACTTCCAAATCGGTTTTCCCGAGCCGGGCAGGCCGAGGCGGGGCCACTTCTCCGACACGGTCCGGATCACCTCGTCGCTCATGCGGATCTTGGTGCCCCACACGCGACTGGTCTCGGGCGGCCATTTGTTGGTGGCGTCGAGCCCGATCTTCGAACCCAAGCCCGAGGCGGGCGAGGCGAAGTCGAGGTAATCGATCGGTGTCTGTTCGACCAGGGTGATGTCGCGGGCGGGATCCATGCGGGTGCTGATCGCCCACATCACATCCTTCCAGTCGCGGGCGTCGATGTCGTCGTCGACGACAATCACCCACTTCGTGTACATGAACTGTCGTAAATACGACCATACCGCCATCATCACGCGTTTGGCGTGGCCGGGATACGTCTTCCTCATCGACACCACGGCAATGCGGTAGCTGCAGCCCTCGGGCGGCAGCCAGAAATCGACGATCTCGGGAAACTGCTGGCGCAGCAGCGGCACGAAAATCTCGTTGAGCGCTTGGCCGAGGACGGAGGGCTCGTCAGGCGGGCGCCCGGTGAACGTCGAGAGGTAGATCGGCTGGGTGCGCTGTGTGATCGCCGACAGACGGAACACCGGGAAGCGCTCGACCGCGTTGTAATAGCCGGTGTGATCGCCATAGGGGCCTTCATCGCCGTCCTCGTCGGGGAGCACATACCCCTCGAGGACGATTTCGGCCTCGGCGGGCACCAGGAGCGGCACCGTCTTGGCCGCGACCAGGTCGACCTTCTTGCCACGCAGCAGCCCGGCGAACTGGTATTCGGAGAGCGTTTCTGGCACTGGCGTCACGGCGGCCAGGATGGTCGCCGGATCGGCACCGATGACAGCGGCGACCGGCATCGGCTTTCCTGGGTGCTTTTCCTTCCAGCGCGCGAAGTGGAGGGCGCCGCCGCGGTGGGCGAGCCAGCGCATCAGGGTCGTGTCCCGTCCCATCACCTGCAGGCGATAGATGCCGAGATTGGTAGCGCCGCCGTCGGGGTCGGCGGTGACGACGAGCGGCCAAGTGATGAGGGGGGCTGGTTCGCCCGGCCAGCAGGTCTGCACCGGCAGCCGGCCGAGATCGACCGCGTCTCCCTCGCGGATGATTTCCTGGCAGGGAGCGTGCGTCACGCTGCGCGGCTTCATCGCCAGCACGGTCTTGAGCAGCGGCAGCATCTCGACGGCCGCCCGCCAGCCCCCGGGCGGCTCGGGCTGGCGCAGGAACGCGAGAGTCTCGCCTACCTCGCGCAGTTGTTCCGGGCGGCGGCCGATGGCGGCGGCAACTCGGGCGACGGTGCCGAACAAGTTGACCAGGACTGGCATTGTGGCCGGTCGACCGTCAGCGGTGACCGCGTTCTCGAACAGCACCGCCGGCCCGCCTTCGGCCAGAAGCCGGGTCTGAATCTCGGTCATTTCGAGGTGAGTCGAGACCGGCTCGCGCACGCGCACAAGCTCGCCCCGGGTGTCGAGTTCGGTCAGGAAGTCGCGTAACGAGGCAAACGCCATGGCGCCGTTATAGCCGATTGCGGCGGCCCACGAGCGGCCGCCCGTCGGGTCCCTCCGGCCCTCGGCGGTGGCCGGCGCCGCGCACCTGCGCTAAACCATAGCTATGGAAAGCGATGCCGAGAAACTGGTGCGGGCTAAGGGCTACCCCTACGACCTGCAGAACAAGAGCTACATCCTCTATAAGGGTCAGCCACTTCCGCTCGGGCGCATGGATCTGCCCGCCGACATGGCGCGGCGTAAGGCCGTGCTTGCGTTTGGCTCAAACGGTGCGCCGGCCCAGTTGCGGCGCAAATTTCCCGCGATGGGGGAACAGGAAGCGATCCCGGTGCTGCGCACCGTGTTGACCGGCGTCGACGTCGTTTTTGCCGCCCGCTTCGCACGTTATGGCGCCATTTCGGCGATGCTAACACCGTCGCCGGGGACGACGCTGCAGACGTACACGACGTTTCTAACGCCCGAGCAACTAACAGTGATGCACGCGACCGAACTGCCGCAGCCGGGCGATTACACCGGCTATCGCTATGGCCGGTTGCGCGGCATCACCGCGATGATCGAGGCGGTCGGCCTGCGCCACGACCTGTTCCTTTATCACTGCGAGGCGCCGCCGCTGGTGCGGGCCGACACACCGATCGCCTTCGCCGAGATGACGGCGAAGGACCGCCGCTTTCCCGCCCGCAAACATGAAGACGTGCAGACCGAAGTGGCGAAGCTGTTGGCGCCCGACCTTGATCTCAACGCCTTCCTGCTCAAGATCATCGACGATGCCGACAGCCGGGCCTGGTACGCCAAGCAACTGATCGAACGCGGTCGCGCCACCGAGTTGCCCGGCTTCACGCCGGAGAAGCTCAAGCCGACAAAGACCCGGCAATCAGCGCGGCAAAAATGATCCAGCCGAAGCGATGATTGGAGCGAAAGACGGCGAGACAGGAAGCGGCGTCCTCGGTGCGGACCCGGGCCGCCTGCCAGGCTAAGTGCCCGGCCCCGGCGGCGAGCCCGATCCAGAACGCCCAGCCGAGGTGGGCCGCGAGCCCGGCGGCGGCAAGCAGAACGAGCGTCATCCCGTAGATCGACCACAGGAACAGACGGGTCTGGGCGCCCAGTCGCCGCGCGCTCGACCTGATGCCGACGAGGGCGTCGTCCTCCTTGTCCTGGTGGGCGTAGATCGTGTCGTAGCCGAGCGTCCAGCAGATGCCGGCGCCGTAAAGCAACAGCGCCGGCCAGGCGAGGTCGCCCCACGCCGCGGCCCAGCCGAGCAAGGCGCCGTAATTGAAGGCAAGCCCAAGCCAAGCCTGCGGCCACCAGGTGAGGCGCTTCATGAACGGGTAAATCGCGACCAACACCAGCGATCCCAATCCGAGCACGATGGCAAAGCGGTTGAAGGTGATCAGCACCAGGAAGCCGACGAGCGCGAGGGCCGCCAGGTAGATCGCGGCGGCCGTCACGCTGACCGTGCCGGAAGGGAGCGGCCGCCCGCGGGTCCGTTCGACACGGGCATCGAGGTCGCGGTCGACGATATCGTTGTAGACGCACCCCGCCCCACGCATGGCGAGAGCACCAACGGCGAAAAGGGCGAGCAGAAACAGGTCGGGCAATCCGAACCATGGCCGCGTGTCCGGATAGTTATGCGTTGCCGCCGCCGCGAGCGCGAGCGACCACCAGCAGGGCCACAGCAGCAGCCAAGTACCGATCGGCCGGTCGAAGCGGGCAAGCCGGAGAAAGGGCCGCCAGGCGCGCGGCGCGCGGCGGTCGACCCAGTTGCCGGGGGCTGCGTCGGGTAGGGGGGGCTCGTCCGCCTGGACCATGGTCTGCTTTTAGCAGATGGCGGGACCCGTTCTCCCGTCCAAGGGGGCGGGCGCCGGCGCCGGTCGGCTGCACCGGAACGGGAATCATCCTACCGGCCGCGCGCGGCGATGTGCGTCTCCCCTTCCGCGCCGTGCGAGATCGGGTACGGTTCCCGCCATGACCGGACCACGCCTCTTTGTCGAGACGCCGCTGGCCCCTGGCGGCCTGATCGAGCTCGGTCGCGAGCAGGTGCACTATTTGGCAAATGTGATGCGTCTCGAGACGGGTGACGTCGTGCGTCTGTTCAATGGGCGTGACGGCGAGTGGCGGGCGACGATCGCTGCTCGCCGCCAGCAATCGCTGACGCTGCGGATCGAGGCGCAGACCCACCCGCACGAAAGGCCGCCCGACCTATGGCTGCTTGCGGCGCCGCTCAAGAAGGCGCGCCTCGAACTGATGGTTGAGAAAGCGTCCGAGCTCGGCGTCGCTGAAGTTCACCTGGTCGTGACCGATCATTGCGATGTGCGCGCCGCCAACGTGGAGCGTCTGACGGCGATCGCCGTCGAGGCGGCCGAGCAATGCGGCCGCGTCGAGGTGCCTCTGGTGCGAGCGCCGGTTGCGCTGGCCGAGCGATTGGCGACGTGGCCACGCGGCCGCTCGCTCATCTTCTGCGACGAAGCCGGCGCGCCGCCGGTGGCCGAGGCGATGGCCGCGCTGGTGCCGCAAGCGCCAGCAGCGATTTTGATCGGACCGGCCGGCGGCTTCACCGCCACGGAGAGGGCCCTGGTGCGGGCGCTGCCGGTGGTCGTACCTGTTTCGCTCGGTCGTCGTCTGGTGCGCGCTGAGACGGCCGCGATCGCCGCTGTCTCGCTGTGGCAGGCCCTTTGCGGCGGTTGGCGTGCCGCCAGTCGACCCTAATTACCGCGGGGACGTTGGAATTCGGCGCTTGATTGGGCGCGTGCCTTGCCTAGATACTGAGTTCAACCTGACGCAACCAACACAGACGTGCTCGACATGAAGAGGACGACCCAGTGTCGGGGCGGGGCGGCTTAGCGTGTCCGCTCCTCCCGGCAACGATCCCGGCATTCCTGTCGAATCGAAGACCCAACTCGTCGAATATCTGGCGGCGGGCTCGAAACCCAAGGCGCTTTGGCGCATCGGCACCGAGCACGAGAAGTTCGGCTTCGACCTCAAGACACTGAAGCCGCTGCCCTATTTTGGGCCAGCCGGCATCCAGGCGATGCTGGCCGGGCTCGAACGCTTCGGCTGGCGGCCGCACCGCGAGGGCAACAACGTCATCGCCATGACGCTCGACAATCAATCGATCACGCTCGAACCCGGCGGGCAGTTCGAATTGTCGGGCGCCCCGCTCGAGACCGTCCACCAGACCTGCGGCGAGGTGAACGGGCACTTGAAGCAGGTGAAGGAGATCGCCGCCGAACTGGGCGTCGCCTTCATGGGGGCGGGCTTCCAGCCCAAATGGCCGCGGGCGGATATCCCGGTCATGCCCAAGGGGCGCTACAAGATCATGCTGTCCTATATGCCCAAGAAGGGGCAGCACGGCCTCGACATGATGTTCCGCACCTGCACGGTGCAGGTGAACCTCGATTACGGTTCGGAAGCGGACATGGTGAAGAAGTTTCGCGTCGGCCTGGCGCTGCAGCCGGTGGCGACGGCGCTGTTCGCCAACTCGCCCTTCGTCGAAGGCAAACCGACCGGGTACCTCTCGTACCGCTCGTTCGCCTGGACCGACACCGATTCTGATCGCTGCGGCATGCTGCCCTTCGTGTTTCAGGACGGCATGGGGTTCGAGCGCTACGTCGATTACGCGCTCAACGTGCCGATGTACTTCGTCTATCGCGACGGCACCTATATCGATGCCTCCGGCCAAAGCTTCCGCGACTTTCTCAAGGGCAAGCTGCCAGCGCTGCCGGGCCACAAGCCGTGGATCAGCGACTGGCAGGATCATCTGACGACGCTGTTTCCCGAGGTCCGGTTGAAGCAGTTTCTCGAGATGCGCGGGGCCGACGGCGGGCCGTGGGGGCGGCTGTGCGCGCTGCCGGCGTTCTGGGTCGGCCTCCTTTATTCGCAGTCCTCGCTCGACGCGGCGTGGGAACTGGTTAAGGGAATCACCGGCGAGGAGCGGTCGCGTTTTCGCGTCGAGGTGCCGCGCTACGGCCTCGCCACGCGCTATCGCAAAGGCACGCTCAACGACCTTGCCGGCCAGGCGCTTGGCCTGGCGCGGGCTGGGCTGAAGGAGCGTCATCGCCTGAACGGCTCGGGCGACGACGAGAGCGGCTTCATCGAAGAGCTATTCGAGATCCAGCGCACTGGCCAGGCGCCCGCCCAGGCTTTCCTCGACAAGTTCCATGGCCCCTGGAAAGGCTCCGTCGATCCGATGTTCCAGGAGCTGATGTACTAGGGGCTCGCGGAGCCGCGGCGCCGTCAGTGCCGCGAAAAGTGGGGAGAGCGATCGCCTGAGCGGCTCTACCGGGCTGCGGTGCCGCCAACCGTCAAGCCATCGACCCGGATGGTTGGCAGGCCGACGCCGCAGGGGACACCCTGGCCGTTCTTGCCGCAGGTGCCGATGCCGGGATCAAGCGCCATGTCGTCGCCGATCGCGGCGATCTTGGTCAGTACGTCGGGTCCGTTGCCGATCAGCGTCGCGCCCTTGACCGGGGTGCCGACCTTGCCATCCTCGATGCGGTAGGCCTCGGTGCAGGTGAAGACGAACTTTCCCGAGGTAATGTCGACCTGGCCGCCGCCGAAGTTGACGGCGTAGAGGCCGTTCTTCACGCCGCGCAGGATCGTCTCCTTGTCCTGCTTGCCGCCCAGCATGTAGGTGTTTGTCATGCGCGGCATCGGTGCGTGGGCGAAGCTCTGGCGGCGACCGTTGCCGGTCGGCGCCATGCCCATCAAACGGGCATTCAGCCGGTCCTGCAGGTAGCCGACCAGGATGCCGTCGTCGATCAGCACGGTGCGCGAGGTCGGCGTTCCCTCATCGTCGATAGTGAGCGATCCGCGCCGGTCGGGGATGGTGCCGTCGTCGACCACGGTGACGCCCTTGGCGGCGACGCGCCGGCCCATCAGCCCGGCGAAGGCCGAGGTTTTCTTGCGGTTGAAATCGCCCTCGAGACCGTGGCCGATCGCCTCGTGCAGGAGGACGCCAGGCCAACCCGGCCCGAGGACGACCGTCATCTCGCCGGCCGGTGCCGGTTCGGAGCGCAGGTTGACCAAGGCCTGGCGCAGCGCTTCGTCCGCCGCCCCGTGCCACGCGGCGGGGTCGATGTAGGCGGTATATCCGGCGCGTCCACCGGCGCCGAACGATCCTGATTCCTGGCGGTCGCCCTCGCCGACGACGATGGTAACATTTAGACGGACCAGCGGACGGATGTCGCCCACCGACAGACCGTCACCGCGCAACATGTGCACGGCCTGCCAAGACCCTGCGAGCGATACCGAGACCTGACGCACGCGCGCATCCTTGGCGCGGGCGTAGGCGTCGATATCCTGCAGCAGTTTTACCTTGGTCGCGAACGCGACCTCGTTGATGGGGTTGTCGTCGACATAGAGCTTGCGGTTGGTGCCGGCGGGTCCAGCCGCCAGCGTCCCACCGTGGCCGCGCTTGACGGCGACGACGCTGTTCGCCGCGCGGCGGATGGCCTCTTCGGACAATTCCGAGGCATGGGCGAAGCCGGTCGACTCACCCGACACTGCCCGTAGCCCGAAGCCTTGGGCAGTATCGAAAGTGGCTGCCTTCAAGCGACCGTCGTCAAACGCGAGACTCTCCGACTGGCGGTACTCGAGATAAAGCTCGCCGTCATCCATGCCGTGCAGGGCGTCGGCCACGATTCCGGTGACGCGCCGCTCATCGAGACCGGCGCGGTCGAACAACAATTCGCGGGGAGCGACGGGCAGCGCCATGGGATTCTCCACAATGAATCAACCCTATATAGGCGTGCACCGCCCGCCTCGCCATCGACGAGCGGCCCTATCGCCTACCGATGCCGCCATCGGTTTTGGGTTCCCGACCCCGCGATAATTGCGATATTACGCCGCAAGAATTTTCGGCCGCGGTGGCGCCCCGGCGCGGAGCGGGAAAAATCATTATTCACAGCAGCTTAGAGCGAAGCCCCCGGCGCTCGCGGCAGGGTGGCAGAGACCGGCCAGGAGCCGCCCGGGACCTAGGCTGGCGCCCCAGGGAGGGACGGAGTAAAAGAGCCGCTTACCGGGCGCTAGTGCTTGATTCGGCGCCCGTTTACAGGGTTTTGATCAAGCGGATAGGGTGTTGGCATGGGTGTTGGCAGGGTATCGGCCGCACTGGGCTCGGCCGGAGCGGGCCTGTTGGCCGCCGGGGCGGCGATGGCGCTCGAAGGGGACTCGCATCCCTGGCAGATGAATTTTAGTGAGCCCGCCTCGCTGGTGATGGAAGAGATCGTTCGATTTCACAACCAACTCCTCGTCCTCATCACCGTCATCGCCCTCTTCGTTCTCGTGTTGATGGCCTACACGATGATTCGCTTTCGGGCGAGCCGCAACCCGACGCCGACGAAGACGACGCACAATACCCTGGTCGAAGTGGTGTGGACGGTGATCCCGATCTTCATCCTCGTGGTGATGGCAGTGCCGTCCTTCCGGCTTCTCTACTATATGGACCGCACGGCCGATCCAGAGATGACGTTCAAGGCGATCGGTCACCAATGGTATTGGAGCTATGAATATCCCGATCAGGGCGGCTTCACCTTCGACGCGGTCATCGTCGAGGAAAAGAATCTGAAGCAGAGTCAGCTCCGGTTGCTCACGACCGACAACGAGATCGTGCTGCCAGCCAACACCAACATCCGGCTGTTGGTGACGGCCGACGATGTCCTCCATTCCTGGGCGGTGCCGTCCTTCGGCGTCAAGATCGACGCCGTCCCCGGCCGCGTCAACGAAGGCTGGGTCCGTATCACCCAGCCCGGCATGTATTACGGCATGTGTTCGGAATTGTGCGGCCAGCGTCACGGCTTCATGCCGATCATGGTGCGCGCGGTGCCCAAGCAGGAATTCGAGCAGTGGGCGGCCAAGGCGCGGGCCGCCTACGAATCCGACCGGGCCGGGCCGAAGCTGGCCGCGGTTCAGCAGCAGTAACGTTAGATAGAAAAGGGTTCGGTCATGGCCTACGGAGCAAAAGCAGGGGCCCACGACGACCATCGGCCACACGGCTGGCGGCGCTGGGCATACTCCACGAACCACAAAGACATCGGCACCATGTACCTGATCTTCGCCATCGTCGCGGGGATCGTCGGCGGTCTGTTCTCGATCGCCATGCGGGCCGAGCTGGCGGCGCCCGGCATGCAGCTGTTCGGCGACAACTATCAGCTATTCAACGTTTTCGTCTCGGCGCACGGTCTGATCATGGTGTTCTTCATGATCATGCCGGCGTTCATCGGCGGCTTCGGCAACTGGTTCGTGCCGCTCATGATCGGCGCCCCCGACATGGCGTTCCCACGCCTCAACAACATCTCGTTCTGGTTGCTGATTCCGTCGGCGATATTTCTGGTTGGCTCGGCTTTCATCGAGGGGGGTGCCGGAACCGGCTGGACGGTCTATGCGCCATTATCGACCTCGGGTCATCCCGGCGCGGCGGTCGACATGGCGATCCTGTCGCTTCATCTCGCCGGTGCGTCATCGATCTTGGGTGCCATCAATTTCATCACCACGATCTTCAACATGCGCGCGCCTGGCATGACCTTGCACCGCATGCCGCTGTTCGTATGGTCGATCTTGGTGACGGCCTTCCTGCTCTTGCTGTCGCTGCCGGTGCTGGCTGGCGCCATCACCATGCTGCTGACCGATCGTAACTTTGGTACAGCGTTTTTCGATGCGACCAAGGGTGGCGACCCGATCCTGTTCCAGCACCTGTTCTGGTTCTTTGGTCACCCTGAAGTGTACATCCTGATTCTCCCGGGGTTCGGCGTCATCAGCCAGGTAGTCTCGACGTTCTCCAAGAAGCCGGTGTTCGGCTATCTCGGCATGGCCTACGCCATGGTGGCGATCGGGGTCGTCGGCTTCATCGTCTGGGCGCATCACATGTACACCGTCGGCATGGACGTCGACACCCGGGCCTATTTCATCGCCGCGACGATCGTCATTGCCGTTCCCACCGGTATCAAGATCTTCAGTTGGATTGCCACCATGTGGGGCGGCTCGATCGAATATCGGACGCCGATGCTGTTTGCGCTCGGCCTTATCTTCCTGTTCACCGTGGGCGGCGTCACCGGCATCGTGCTTGCCAATGCCGGCGTCGACATCGCGCTGCACGATACCTATTACGTCGTTGGCCATTTCCATTACACGATGTCGCTCGGCGCACTGTTCGGCATCTATTCGGCCTTCTATTACTGGGCACCAAAAATGTGGGGCCATCAGTACAACGAGGGCCTCGGCAAGTTGCACTTCTGGATCACCTTCATCGGCGTGAACCTAACGTTCTTCCCGATGCACTTCTCGGGCCTGGCCGGAATGCCAAGGCGTATCCCCGATTATCCCGACGCGTTCGGCCCCTGGAACATGATCTCGTCGATCGGTTCCTATGTTTCCGGTTTCGGCGTCCTCGTGTTCCTGTATCTGATCTTCGACATGTTCGCGCGCGGCAAGCAAGCCGAGGGCAATCCCTGGGGTGCCGGCGCGACCACGCTCGAGTGGACCCATTCGTCACCGCCACCGTGGCACACCTACGAAGACCTGCCACGGATCACCGGCGGCAGCCACTAAGCGCGATCGGTCGAACGTGTCCGAGGTCACCGCGAGCGAACGGGCAGGGACGGGCCTCGCGGCGAGCGATCTACCCGCGGCGGTCGGCGACTATGTCGCGCTGCTGAAGCCTCGCGTCATGTCGCTCGTCGTCTTTACCGGATTGGTTGGCATGATCGTGGCCCCGGGATCGCTGCACCCGGTATTGGCAGTGATCGCCCTGCTCGCGATTGCGCTCGGCGCCGGCGCCTCCGGTGCCATCAACATGTGGTTCGACGCCGATATCGATGCGGTGATGACGCGGACGCGACGGCGGCCCATTCCGGCCGGGCGGCTCGCCGCCCGCGAGGCGCTCGCTTTCGGCGTCTTCATCGCCATTGCGGCGGTGCTGATGATGGGGCTTCTCGTCAACGTCGTGGCCGCCGCGCTGTTGGCCTTCACGATCGCTTTCTACGTATTCGTCTACACCATGTGGCTAAAGCGGCGGACGCCGCAGAACATTGTTATCGGCGGGGCGGCCGGGGCGCTGCCCCCCGTCGTCGGTTGGGCGGCCGTGACGGGCGGTGTCGACGTGCTGCCGCTCCTGCTGTTCGCGCTGGTATTTTTCTGGACCCCGCCGCATTTCTGGGCGCTGGCCCTCTACCGGCGCGAAGACTACGCCAGGGCTGGCGTGCCGATGCTGCCGGTGACGGCGGGTAGCGCCGAAACGCGCCGGCAAATCCTGCTCTACAGCATCGTGCTGGCGCCGCTGGCGCTGGCCCCTTGGTTGCTCGGCCTGGCCGGAGCCGTCTATGGCATCGGCGCCGCCCCGTTGGCGGCGCTTTTCCTCGGCGCGGCGATCCAGGTTTGGCGGCGCGGTGCCGCCGAGGAAGCAGCCGGAACCCATGAATCGGCGCGCCGTCTGTTTGTCTTTTCGATCGTCTACCTGTTCGCGCTGTTCGCCCTGCTGCTGGCCGATCATCTACTCGGGCTCGGGGGCGGGCGATGACCGACGGCGAACGCGCCAGGCGCATTCGGGCCCGCAACCTGGCCGTCGGCCTGGCGCTGATCGCGTTCGTGGTGCTCGTCTATCTCGGGTCGATGGCCCGCTTGAGTGGGGGCTGAGGTGCCGCGATTGTCGCGCAAGACTGGAACGGGGCTGTCGCTGGCGGTATTGGTGGCCGGCATGGTCGGCCTGTCCTACGCCGCCGTGCCGCTCTATCGCGCGTTCTGCCAGTTGACCGGCCTCGGCGGCACCACGCAACGTGCGACCGCGGCGCCGGGGGTCGCGGGCGAGCGCATCATCCGCATTCATTTCGACGCCAACGTCGGGCGCAGCCTTGCCTGGGATTTCAAGCCGGTGCAGCGCGAGGTGTCGGTCCGCATCGGCGAGGAGACGCTGGCTTTCTATCAGGCGCACAATCCGACGGCCCGGACGATCGCCGGGTCGGCCACATTCAACGTGACGCCGCCGCAGGCGGGGATCTACTTCAGAAAAATTCAGTGCTTCTGTTTCAGCGAGCAGGTTCTCCAGGCGGGCGAAACGGCGGCCATGCCGGTCAGCTTCTTCATCGATCCGGCGATCCTGCACGACCGCAACATGGATGATTTGACCAGCATTACGTTGTCCTACACTTTCTTCGAGCAGAAACCCGAGACCCGCCTCTCGCGCGTTGGTGTGGGCCCGCGGCCGTCGGACTAAATGTCTTGTCAGGAATGGAGAGCAGGCGATGGCAACCGGGCATAGCAAGACCCACGACTACCACATAGTCGATCCGAGCCCCTGGCCGGTCGTCGGCGCCGTCGGCGCCTTGAGCCTTGCCGCCGGCCTGATCGTGTTCATGCATACCGGGTTCGTCTGGTTGCTGGTCCTGGGCGGCGTCCTGGTCGGCTACACCATGCTGGTGTGGTGGCGCGATGTCGTCAAAGAGGCGACCTTCGACGGGCACCACAGCGCGATTGTCCAACTCGGCATGCGCTACGGCATGATCCTGTTCATCGCCTCGGAGGTAATGTTCTTCGTTGCCTGGTTCTGGGCCTACTACTCGGCGGCGCTCTATCCGACCGAAGCGATGGGCGGAACCTGGCCGCCGGAAGGGGTCATCCTGTTCGACACCTGGGACCTGCCCTTCCTCAACACGCTGATTCTCTTGCTGTCTTCGACCACCGTGACCTGGGCGCACCACGCGCTGCGGCAAGGGAACATGGATGGTCTGAAGAAGGGCTTGTGGGTGACCGTCCTGCTCGGCCTTACCTTCACCAGCATCCAAGCTCTCGAGTACAGCCATGCGGCCTTTTCGTTCCGCGGCGGCATCTACGGCTCCACCTTCTTCATGGCCACCGGGTTCCATGGCGCCCACGTCATCATCGGCACGATCTTTCTGATCGTCTGCCTCGTGCGCTCCTACAAGGGTCATTTCAAGCCCGACCATCACTTCGGTCTCGAGGCGGCGGCCTGGTACTGGCACTTCGTCGACGTCGTCTGGCTGTTCCTGTTCAGCTCGATCTACTGGTGGGGCGCCGGTTCGGCTGCTGTCGGCGGTCACTGATGGCCGTGCGGGGATGACCGACCGGCGTACGGCTTCGGTCCCTCCGCTCGTCGCCGGCCTGCTTTGCCGCTGCCCGCAGTGTGGCGACGGCCGGCTATTCGCCGGCTATCTCACCGTGGCCGACCGCTGTTCGGTCTGCGGTCTCGCGCTGAAGGTTCGCGACACTGGCGATGGTCCGGCCGTGTTTGTCGTGCTGATTGTCGGTGCCATCGTCGTCGGCGCGGCGCTGATCGTCGAAATCGCGTTGGCGCCCCCGCTGTGGCTGCACGCGTTGTTGTGGGCGCCGGCCATCCTTGCCCTCTCGCTCGCCTTGCTGCGCCCGTTCAAGGGCGTGTTCTACGCCATCACCTACCAGAAACGCCCGGACGCGCCATGATGACTTGGATCGAGGCCCGGCTCGGCTTTCGGCCGACCCTGTGGGCCAGCGTTTTCGGGCTGGCCGCGATCGCGGCGCTGCTGGTGCTCGGGATCTGGCAAATGGAGCGCCGCGCCTGGAAGGCCGACTTGATCGCCGCGCGCCAGGCACAATTCGCTGCGCCGCCTGTACCGTTACCGGCCGATGATCGGGCGGTCGACTATCTGTGGCGGCGCGTTTCGCTGTCGGGCAGCTTCCTGCATGAACGCGAGCTCTATCTCGCCGCCCGGTCGCTGCGCGGCAATGTCGGCTACCACGTTCTGACGCCGTTTCAGCGCGACGACGGTGCCGTGGTGCTGGTCAATCGCGGCTGGGTCAGTCAGGAGCGCAAGGACCCGACCCGCCGGACGGCCGCGCAGGATGCGGGACCTACCGTCGTGCAGGGCATCGTCGTTTCACCGGGACGTAAGGGAGCATTCACGCCGGAGAACGATCCGGCGCGCAACACCTGGTTGTGGATCGACTTGCCCCACATCGCCCAACATCTCGGCCTCGTGCTACAGCCGGTCGTCGTCGACGCCGACGCGACACCCAACCCCGGCGGCTTTCCGATTGGCGGACAGACCCACCTCGACCTGCCGAACGACCATCTGCAATACGCGCTCACCTGGTTTGCCCTCGCCTTCGCTCTGGCGGTGATCTACGTCCTCTGGCATCGAGGTCGCGGTTCGGCGCCGCCGCGATGAGCGCTTATCGCCAACTCGCAGCGCGCTATCGCCGGATCGCGGTGATCGACGGCGCGCAAGCGGTGCTGCACTGGGACCGTGCCGTGATGATGCCGCCGGGCGGCGCCGATGCCCGCACCGAGCAGCTTGCCGCGCTATCGGCGGTTGCGCACGAACTGCTGACCGATGCCACCATGGGTCCGCAGTTGGACGAAGCCGAACAGATCGAACGCCCGACGCTCGACCCTTGGGCCGCGGCCAATCTGCGCGAGATGCGGCGGAAGTGGCGGCATGCCACAGCGGTACCGGCGGATCTGGTCGAAGCGATCAGCCGCGCGGCTTCTGCCTGTGAAATGATCTGGCGCAGCGCGCGCGCCGCCAACGATTTCGCCGCGGTGCGGCCCGCACTCGATCAATTGCTGCGCCTGGTGCGGCAGCAGGCGGCGGCCAAGGCGGCCGCCTTCGGCACGACCCCCTATGCGGCGATGCTCGATGCCTACGATCCGGGCCAGGAGGTGGCGACGATCGACCGCCTCTTCGGCGAACTGGCGGGAATTCTGCCCGGCATTCTAGACCGCGTTCTCGGCCGCCAGCGGCGAGAGGCGCCACCGTTGCCTTTCGACGGCGACATCGACCACGACGGCCAGCGTCGCCTCGGCGAGGAACTGATGCGGGCGGTCGGCTTCGACACCGATTTCG
>SHVP01000041.1 GCA_009694165.1 Alphaproteobacteria bacterium | reverse complement strand
CTCCACCGCGACGCCCATATGGTGGTCGACGGCGCACGGATCGTCGAGGTGCGACCGGGTCGCTTCAGCGGCGACCTGCCGCTAGTCGCGGTGCCCTTCGACATCCTGCTACCGGGTTTCATCAGCGGTCACACGCATGTCGCCAGCGGAACGCCGACGCGCGGCATCATCGAGGCTGGCGGTCCGCGGCGGCGCGCCTCCCATTTGGTCGCCGCCCTCGGCGAGCGCGAGCTCGACGATCTCACCGCCTACAATCTCGCCGAGATACTCCGCTCGGGATGCACCACGCAATTGGAGATGAGTCAAAGCCTACGGCAGGCAGAGTCTTACGTCCGCGTGGCGAAGCGCTGGGGCGTGCGCGGCTATCCCGGGGGGATGGTTCCCGCGACGCCGCGGGTTGACGCGATTTGGGCGCGCACCGACGATCGGATCTTGTTTGAGTCGGTGCCGGAGACGCTTCGCGAGATCGAAGCCAATCTTGCCTTCGCGCGGCGGCACATGAACGCTGGCGAAGGACGGATCCGCCCCATGCTGGCGCCGCACGCGACCGACACGCACACGCCGGAGACCCTGCGCGCCTTGGCGGCGGGCGCCCGCGAGCTTGGCACCGGATTGCATTTTCACGTCGCGCAATCGGCGGAGGAGACGGCGCGGGTGCGCGCGCTGTGGGGCAAGACGCCGGTGCAATGGCTCGACAGTCTCGGCCTCCTCGAGATGCCGATGTTCGGCGCCCACATGACGGCGCTCGACTGGCGCACCGATCCGGACATCCTCAATCGGCGGGGCTCGGTCTACGTCCATTGCCCGTCGGCCGGCGGCGCCGGCGGCATGAGCCAGCCTTATCCGGAGGCGTTGGGGGCCGGCATGAACGTCAATGTCGGGCTCGACACCCACTCGAACGACTACGTTGAAAATCTGAAGCTGGCGGTGATCGCGGGCCGGGCCCGCGCTGAATTGGTGGCTGGCCATCACTCGGGGCCGGTGGTGGCGCCGGCCATGGCGGACGCGCTTGCTGGTGCGACAATCGTGGCTGCCCGCGGGCTCGGCCGTGACGACTTGGGCCGGCTCGCGGTCGGCGCCAGGGCCGACTTCATCTCGATCGACCTGGCGGGCTTTCTGGTCGGCGCTGGCGCCGTTCCGCCCGAGCCGCTGCACAATCTGATGTACGCCAACGGCCTCTCCGTGCGTCACGTCGCCACCGACGGCCGATTCCAGGTTTTCGACGGCCACTTGGTGATCGACGATGAGGCCGAGGTGATCCGACGAGGTGCCGCGGTGGTCGAGACGATCTGGACGCAACTATCGCGCGAAGGCCGCTTTGGCCCGCAGGAATGGTCGATCGCGGGGTCCTAGCCGCCTGCTACTTGCGCGCGTCGAGAACGAAGACGCGATCGCGCGGCACGTAGCGCGCCATCGGTACGAGCGAGACGTTGTTCGAGGTGAACCCGGCTTCCTTCGCCAGGGCGACGAGATCGCTGTCGCCGAGACCGCCGATGAAAGGCTCGGCGTTGTAGTGCGTGCTCCAGTCGCCGATGAACTGCTCATAAGGGCTCTTGCCGGCATTGCGGGAAAAATCCATGTGGACGGCGACGCCGCCGGGCTTGAGCAGCCGATGGCTTTCCCTCAGGTAGTTCTGTAGCGCCTTGCGCGACGTCTCGTGCAGCAGGATGCACGAGAACACGAGATCGAACGACTCGTCGGCAAAACCGGTACGTTCGCAGTTCTGCTGCGAGAAATGGACGCCAACTCCCAGCATCTCTGCGCGGGCATGGCCATAGCGCAATAGCGGCGCGCCGACGTCGATAGCATGGACCTCGGCGTCCGGAAATGCGCGGGCGATCGGTAACGTCGAGGCACCGATGGTGCAACCCATGTCGAGGATGCGCTTGGGCTGCAGCTGCGGATGGACCTTCTTCAGGTAGGTGACGGTGTCCTCGCCGCGGTGGTCGTGGAAGGGGCCTTGGACACCGCGGGCATAGATGAAGGCGCCGCGATCAAAGAGCGCCGCCTGGTAGACGTCGTCGGGTTCGTAGTCGGTCGTGTAGTTACCGGGCATGCAGTGGATGTCGACGGCGGTGAGGTAGCGCGGTGCCGGCAGAGTTGGGTCGAGACGCAACGACCCTTTCTTCGCCTTCACTTGCTTCGCCCGCTCTTTCAACTCGTCGATCTGCCGGTCGAGCGAAGTCTGAACCGAATCCCAGATCATCTCTTGCGTAGTGCGATTGAGAGCGCTCCAGGTCTGGTGAAAGGGATGGCGCTCCATGGCATGGCGAACCTCGCTACGGTTTCTGGGTTCGCGGCCGTGTTCGCGCACAAACCTTGGCTCGACGTCGTGGTCGTAGACCGCCTTGTTTCCGGGCTGGAGGTCGCCGGCTACGTACTCCCGCAGCCGCTGAATGAAAAGCTGACGCGACAATTCGTCGTGGTTGGCGTGGGGCAGCATCGGATGGGGGTATTGGAAGTTCTGCATGACGGGCTCCCTGGAGCGGTTTACGAGGACCTAGCCGTAGTCTAGGCCCGCCTGGCTCAGCTGGCCAAATCGTGGGCTCGGCACCGGCGCCGGGCGGCCTATAATGGGCCGCCGCCGACGAGAGGACAGCCATGCGCCAAGCCCAGCATCCGATGTTGCCCCACGCCACCCACGACGAGGAGGCTCGCCAGCATTTCGCCCTGGCCCTCCGTGAGGAAGCGGTCGCCGAAGCCCGGATCGGCGGACGGACCGTCTTTGAAAAGCGGGTTGAACCGGACTTTCGCCGCCGGGTGGGTCGGAAGCCCAAGAATCGTCACGAGGTTCGCAAGGCCATGCTGAAGGACCCTTACGGACAGATGACGAGCGCCGTGCGGCTCCTTGCGCAGGAGATCATGTGGGACTCGGTGGGCGTGAGCATCGAGCGACAACTCGACGACCTGATTGCCAAGGCCCTGAGATTGGGATCGGCAGGCACGGGCAGCCTGCGCCTCGACCCGACGCTGGCGGTTCCGCGCTATGTCGGCGCGGTCGACATCCACGGTATGCCTGGTAACTACGACACTGACCTCTGCCGCGGCGACGTCTTTGCCGGCGCCCTATACGACCGCGGCGTGTTCCTGCGATCGATGGGCTCGGCGGGCGCTTACAACGACAACTTCGGCCACACTTGCATCTCCTATCTCAAGAAGGAATTTCCAAGGTTTCAACCGCGCCGCATTCTCGACGTCGGTTGTTCGGTCGGCCATTCGACCCTGCCGTTCTGCGACGCCTACCCCAAGGCCGAGGTTCACGCGATCGACACCGGCGCGCCGTTGCTGCGGTACGCTCACGCGCGTGCCGTGGCTTTGGGTAAGGCTGTGCATTTCTCCCAGAAAAACGCCGAGCACACCGATTTTCCCGACGGCCATTTCGACCTGATCGTCGGGCTCGCGATGCTGCACGAGACGTCGACCGCGGCTACGCGCAACATTCTGAAGGAAGCGCATCGACTATTGGTGCCCGGCGGAATCGTTCTTCACTTCGAAGGACCGCCGTGGAATCGGATCAGCGACTTCGATGCCGCGGTGCACGACTGGGATACCCATTTCAATGCCGAGCCGTTCATATCGAAGGTCCACGATCTCGATCCCAAGCAGTTGATGCGCGACGCCGGGTTTCGCGCGGACCGCTATATCGATGTCAACGTGACTGCTGCATTCCGAGGGACGTCGTCCTCGTTGCGCGGCGCGATGTGGTTTTTCGGCGCCCGCAAGTAGCCCATCGCCGCGATATCCGACCCGCGAACCCTTGAACCGAGGACGAAGCAGGCCATGACAAAGATCGTCGAGATACCCATCGAACCGCTCACGTCCGAGGGCTTCGCTCCCTTTGGCCAGGTGATCGGCGCCCGCGACGACGCACCGCATTATTCGTCCCCCAACGTCAAGACCTGGACGGTCGATTTCGAGATCGACGGCAAGATCGAGTTGGAGTTCGCTCGCTTCGACTACAAGCCGGTGCTCGAATTCAATCGCATCGAGCGCCATTTCGTCGTGACGCAGGCTTTCATGCCGCTCAACAACGACGCCTCGGTCACCGTGTTCGGGGCGCCGACCGATCCCGACGACCCCAAGGCGGTTCCGCGGCCCGAGGACTTGAGGGCGTTCTATATTGCCGGATCGCAGGGGATCATGATGTGGAAGGGGACGTGGCACTCAGGGAGGTTTCCCGCGCGTCCGCCCGCGGCGACGTTCGCGTTCCTGACCGACGCCTACACCACCGCCGATTTGACGGCTATGCAGAAGGGAAAAGGCGGTCGCCTGACGCAGATCCACGATTACGAGAAGGTGAGCGACCTGCGGTTTCGTCTCGCCGATCCCAAAGGCTTGATAAAGTAGGCCGCTCCAACAGCGCGACTTGGCATTGATCAAGCCGTAACCGAAGACGTCGTCTTTGCCAGGCTTGCCGAGGTCGATCGCAGTGGCGCCGAAGCGCGCCTTGATGGCGTTGGCTTCCCGCTCCATGCCGCGCGCGACCTCCTGGGCGAGGAGGGCGGCGACGAACGGCGAGGCGAACGACGTCCCGCTCTGATACTTGCCGCCACCGGGAATGGCGGTCCACACCTTCACGCCCGGCGCGGAAAACGCGATGTATTCGCCACGGTTGGCGTCCTGGTAGACCAGCCGCCTGTCGTCGATCGCAGTTACGGCGATGACCGCCGGATAGGCACCCGGGTAGGCCGGGCGATCGGCAGCACCCCAGTTGCCGGCGGCCGCCACCATGACCAGCCCGCTGCGGCGCGCTTTTTCGACCGACAGGCGCACGACTGTGTTGTCGGGCCTGGCGATGCTCATGTTGACCACATGCACCTTCTCTTCGGCCATCCAATCGAGCGCCTTCATCAAGCCGACGGCGTTGCCGGAATCCTGTCCGCCGTCCTGCTCTAACATGTTGCCGGCGACAAGTTCGGCGCCAGGGAAGATGCCGCCGAAGCCTATCCCGGCCGGAGACCCCACCAATAGGGCGGCGACAGCTGTTCCGTGGCTGGCGGCGCCGGGGCGGGGCAGGTTCTCGCGTTGGAAGTTTCGAAAGCGCACCCGTTGCCCGGACAGGGCCGGATGCTTTTCATCAACGAAACCGTCGATGAGGCCGAGCTTCAGCCCGAAGCCGCACGACATGCTCGTCTGGTCCCAGCCCGCCTGCGCGCGGGCCAAGCTGCCGGATCGCAGGCTATCGTCCGCTGCCGAGGGGTCGTACAAGCTGTTGGCATCGGAAACGATGCCGGGATACCGCTGGCCGAGCGCCGACTTCGCATCGTCGACCGAGGTCCGTGGCGGAACCCGCAACCGGTAAACGACCATGTCGAGCGAGCGGAGGTTGATCCGCTCCAGCACGCTGAAGCCCAGCGTGGCGACGCTCGCCTCGAAGTCCGGGGACACATTGGTGACGATCAGCTCGCCATCGACGCTGCGCGGCTGGTTCCTGCTGCGCTCGGGCGCCCGCGGCGGCACCCGGGCGTTTGTCCCCGCCGGCGTTTGGCGCTCCCGCGCCGTCGCACCGACCGGGCGGCCGTCCTTGTCGTATTCGATGATCGTCGTCTTGGACTGGGCATTGACCGCTCGGTCGGCCAGCGTTCCTGCTAGCCCGGCTAGCAAAGCGAGAAAAAACGCCAATCGAGGCTCGGAGAACTCCTGTCGCCCGCGGCCGGCTGCGCCGCGCGATCCCGACTGTGCGATGGCGCGGGACCAACGTCAACGCGTCCGCGGCTTTGCTGGCGGTTCGTTGAGGGGCCAAGGTCCCCGTGCTAGGCTCTGACCTTGCGGCCGACGGCACCACCGTGGTCCGGGTCGGGTCGGGCCCAAGCAGAGCCGCCAATTCCGGGGAGGACGTTATGAAGCGAACCGCAGGTCTTGTTGCCGGTGCAAGTGCGTTGGCATTGGCATGCGGGCTGGCCGTATTACCCGTTTCCGCTCAAGCGCAGATGCAGGAACGAACGCTAAAGGTGTCGCAATGGGGTGAAGCGCCCGGTCGCGGCAATGCGTTCACCGGAAGCGGTACCCCAAGCGTGTTTTATTGGCACGCCATTTTTGATGCGCTGACATTCATCGATGAGAGCGGCAAGGCGACACCGGCGTTAGCCACCAGCTGGCGGAGCATCGACAAGGACACCTGGGAACTCAAGCTGCGGCCCAATACCAAGTTTCACAACGGCGAGGTCATGACCGCGCAGGCGTGGATCGACATTATCGAGTGGCTGAAGTCCGAAGAGGGGAAGGCCAAGGGAGCCTCGGTCGCGAGTAGGGTCGGCTGGGCGGGGGAACTGAAAGCGGTCGACCCAACGACCCTCCAGATCCGCACCACCAAGCCCAATCCAATCATTCCTAACGAGGTATCGGTTGCCTTCGTCCCGGAGCCGAAGGCGTGGAAGGACCTGGCGAGTTTCACGCAAAAGCCGGTCGGTACTGGCTCGTACAAGTTGGTTGATTGGTCGGGCAACCCGGTCAAGCTGACGGCCGCGGACTACAGCTGGCGGCCGCCCAAGATCCGCAATCTCGAGATTTCGGCGATTCCCGAACGGGCGACGCGGCTACAGGCATTTCAGTCGAATCAGGTCGACATTGTTCTCGGCCTGACACCGGACAACGTTCCTGCAATCCGGCAGATGGGGGCCAACCTAGACATCAAACCGGGTCAGCAGGTCTTGGCGATGGGGATCACGCAGGTGAACGCGAAAGAGGGACTCGACATCAAGCCGTTCCTCGACAAGCGCGTGCGCCAGGCCATGAACTACGCCGTCGACAAGGACAATATGGTGCAGAACCTCCTGCAAGGAATCGGTGGGATCGCGATGGGTCAGGGCGTCTCGACTTTGGCGTTCGGCCACAATCCCAACGTCAAGCCCTATCCCTACGATTTGGCGAAGGCCAAGAAGCTGATGGCCGACGCGGGCTACGCTAATGGGATCAACAATGTCATCGTCGAGGTCGTTCCGGGCGCCTTTCCGGCTGATAGCGAGATTTTCCAGACGACGGCGGCCGGCTTGAAACAGATCGGAATCAACACCGAGGTTCGCATCGTCCAGTTCCCGGAATGGCTGCGGAAATTCTTCCCGGTTCAATGGGAGGGAGCCGTTTGGCACAATCTTTGGGGTGCGGCGCCGTCGATGGATGCGTCGGCGGCCATTCTCAACCAATCGTGCTACAAAGGGGGCAAGCCCTACGTTTGCGACGAGAAGCAAAAGGCGCTGTTGGATCAGGCGAACACCGAGTTCGACGAGGCCAAGCGCCTCAAACTGCTGCACGAGCTGATCGAGTTGCAGTATGATGAGGCGATCAATCTGTTCCTGGTTCAGTTTGCCAATCTGCACGCGACGCAAAAGAACGTCGTCGGTTTCAAGAACGTGAATCAGTTCATCAATTATCACCAGATCTCGTTTGCCAACTGACACCCAGCGAGACGTGCAAATGGGAAGGGGCAACCTGCGGGTTGCCCCTTTTTCTTGCCGAGGAGGATCGAGATGTACCGCGTGATAACGGACTTCGAGCGGCCGGATGCCAAACTGGTGGACTGGGCAGCCGGGCTTTATGTCTGTCTGGCCGGAATCGAGGTCGGTCCGCGCCAAGTTGTCGACAGTGCCATCAAGCCGCTGTGCCACGATTGGAAGATCTGCGGTCCGGCGTTCACCGTTCGCCCCGAATATGCCGACGATTCGCTCATGAGTCGGGTGGCGACCAAGTATGTGAAGCCGGGCGACGTCCTGGTGATCGATGCCGGCGGCCGCACCGACTGTTCCAATTTCGGTGCCAGCATGGCCGGCGCTGCCAAGGACAATGGCTGCGTCGGTGTGGTCGTCGATGGCGTGGTGCTGACCGGCGAGATGCTGCGCAAGAGCGAGGGCCTGCCGGTTTTTTGTCGCGGCACCGTGGCGCGCAACCGCGGCGCAGAAAGGCCTGGCTGGCTCAACGGCCCGGTCATCTGCGGCGGGGTGATCGTTTACCCGGGCGATCTCGTCCTGGGGGACGATGACGGCGTGGTAATCGTGCCCAAGGCGCGCATCGCCGAGATCCTCGCCAAGACCGACGCAGCGGGCAGGAAGTCGCGGGATGGCCGCATCAGCGGGGTGCCCTATGACCAGCGCAGCAAGAGCGACGAGAAACTGCGGGCGATTCCCGGCGTCGTCTTTGACTAGGTCGGAATTGACCCGCCGGCTGGCCACCCGCTACCGTCGTTGCCAGAAGTCCCGCGGAAGAACGCCAGAGAGGATGCGATGAGCGTCGCGCGCAGGCGGCTATGGGCTGCCGCATCATTGGTTGCGGCCGGGGTGGGTTTGGCCGCGGTGCCGGCCGCGGCGCAACCGCTGCAGGAGCGGACCCTGCGGGTCGCTACCTGGGATCTGCCGTCCGGTCGAGGCAAGCCGTTCACCGGCTTCGCGACGCCGGTGATGTTCATCTGCCACGCCATTTTCGACGCGATGATTTTCGTCAACGAAAAGGGCACGGCAGTTCCGGCGCTGGCCACGAGTTGGAAGAACACCGGTCCGACGACCTGGGAGTTCACGCTGTGCGACACCAAGTTCCACAATGGCGAAGCCTTGACGCCGGCGGTGGTGGTCGAAACGTTTGACTGGCTGGCGACGCCGGATGGAAAGTCCAAGGGCGCCTCGGTCGCGAGCCGCATCGCTGGCGTGACAAAGGTCGTCGCCAAGGGCGCCAACGTTGTTGAAATCACCACCGACAAGCCCAATCCAATCCCACCCAACGACGCGGCGATCGTGCTGATCATCGAGCCGAAGGCTTGGCAGGATTTGGCGGCATTTAAGGAAAAACCGGTCGGCACCGGACCCTACCGGCAACTGAGTCTGGTCGACAACGCATCGGCGAAGCTAACCGCCTTCGAAGACGGCTGGCGGCGGGCGCGGATTCGCAATCTCGAAATCTTCGATATGCCCGAGCGGCCGCCGCGCCTCCAGTCCTTCCTGTCGGGTCAGCTCGATATCATTCTAGGCGCCGCGCCCGACAACAGTCCGGCGCTGCCGGCGGCCAATGCCAAGATCGACGTCAATCCCGGCCACCAGGTGCTCACCCTCGGCATTACCCAGGTAAATGCCAAGGAGGGCGTCGACGTCAAACCGCTCCTCGACAAGCGGGTGCGGCGGGCCCTCAACTACGGCGTCGACAAGGAGAACATCGTCAAGAATCTGCTCGGCGGCGTCGGTGGGTCGGCCACCGGACAAGGCGTCGCGTCGGTCGCCTTTAGCCACGACCCGAACGTCAAGCCCTATCCCTATGACCCCGAGCGGGCAAAAAAGTTTCTGGCCGAGGACGGCTATCCGACCCTCGACTTCGACGCGGTACCGGGAGCGTTTCCAGCCGACGGCGAGATCTTCCAGCAGGTGACGGTCGATCTGAAAAAGATCGGCATCAATTCGAACGTTCGCGTGGTGACCTTCGCCGATTGGCGGCGAAAGTTCCTGCCGGTCGAATGGGATTCACCCGTATGGCACAATCTTTGGGCGTCCGGTCCGTCGATGGACGCGACCGCCGCCTTCGTCAGTCAGTCGTGCGGCAAGGGCACCAAGCCCTACCTGTGCGATCCCAAGCAGCATGAACTGTTGACGCAGATTTCATCCGAGTTCGACGGCCAGAAGCGGCGAGCCCTCATTTACCAGCTGATTGCGCTGCAGCACGAAGAGGCGGTCAACCTGTTCGTGGTCGAATTCAACAACATCCACGCCACGCAGCCGAACGTGGTCGGTTTCCGCAACGAAAATCAGCACATCAATTATCACGAGATCACGTTCAGTAACTGAGTTGGGGAGCGGGGGCACGATGGCGGTCAAGCGCGGCTTTACCGAGATTGCCGAAGGGCAGGTGCACTATCGCCACGCCGGGGCAGGCAAGCGGGGAACGCCGCTGCTTGTGCTCAACGTGGTGCCAGGTTCTTCGCTCGGCATTCTGCCGTTGGTCGAGCTCTTGGCGGAGAAACGCCCGGTCTATGCGCTCGACCTGCCGGGAACCGGCGATTCGGTCGCCCCCAGGAGCGAGACCCAGGAGCTTGGGCCCTTCGCCGACATGCTGCTGCGGACGGCGACCGCGCTCGGCTTCGAGCGCTTCGATCTTTATGGCAACCGCGTCGGCGCCCACACCTCGATCGAGATGGCCCTGGCGGCGCCACAACGAATCCGCAAGCACGTCATCGACGGTCTCTTCATTTTTCCCTGGCCCACCGACAAGGTTAAGTGGGGTCAGTCCTATGCCGAGCCACCGGTCGCGAAGTTGCGGGACTGGTATACACCGAAGATCGACTTCGACCAGGAAGGCAGCCAGTTCCCCTTCGTGTGGACCTTCATCCGCGATTCTTCGCTGTTCTGGCCGTGGTTCGAACGCGATGCGGCCCACGCGCGGACCGTCGGTCTGCCGACCCCCGACCAACTACACGACAAGATGCTCGAAGTGTTGAAGGCCGCGCGAACGCAGCACTGGATCGTGCGCGCGTCGTTTTCGCAGGACTGGCGCGGACGCTGCGGCGACCTGGCTAAACTCAAGCTGCCGACCTTGGCCGACAAGAACACGACGCCGTTCGTGCCGCACGCCCAGCCGAAAACGACCGGCCGCTACGACTCCTACGTCACCGACGGCGCGAAGACGCGCCTGATGGCCGACGAGATCGGGGCATTCCTCGATGCCTAACCTGTTGGCTGTGCGGTAACCAGCCAGATTGACGCTGGCAGACGGACGATGCCGTCGGGGTCGACAAACGATCGATAGGCGGTGCGCAACTCGTCCTCGAGCCGCTGCCTGGCATCCGTCGTCAGATCCTTGAGCAGGGAGGCCATCGGGCCGTCCCTCGAGGTGCCCATCACCGCCCCCTCGATGCTGCCGCCACCGACCATGAGGCGATGGGCAAAGCCTTCAATTTGAAATGAGCCGAAGCCGGCGGCGGCCAGAATGTTGCGAACGCGCATCGGATCGGCAAAGGCAAAGGGACCGGGTGTGTGGGGATCGCTGCGGGGCGGCAACGCGGCATAGCGTTGGACGATGTCGCGCGGGACGGTCATCCACGGATTGCGCCCGAGGGCCTGCCAACAAACGAAGACCAAGCGCCCGCTCCTCTTCAGCGCGCGGCGAATGTTGCTGAAGGCCACGGCGGGGTTGGCGAAGAACATGACGCCGAACCGCGACAGGGCGAGATCAAAATGCTCCTCGCCGAGTGGATGAGTCTCGGCGTCGGCCTGAAGGAAGTCGATCGGCATCCCCATCCGCCGGGTCCTTTCGCGGGCCAGGGTGAGTAGTGGCGCCGAGATGTCGACGCCGGTGACCGATCCGTCGGGGGCCACGCGAGGTGCCAGCGCAACGAGAGTGGCGCCGCCGCCACAGCCGATATCAAGGACGCGATCGCCCGACCGTACCGCCGCGCGCTCGGCGATTTGATCGCCGATCGGCTGCAGCATGGCATCGAGGCGTTCGTTCGACGCCACCCACTTGACACCCTCTTCGCCGTTCCAAAAGGCGACCTGCTGGGCGTTGGGCCCCGTCAAGGTTTGCACCGACGCCGTCGCGAGGCGAGCCGAAGTTTCATTCTAGGCCGCGGCAGCTGAGCTTTACACGAGGCCATACAGCCGGCGGCCATTGCGATCGACGATAGCGGCCAAGGCGGGTGCCGGAACGTCGCGCCGCTGCAGCAGCAGACGATGCGCATCCATGTCGGTACCGAGATCGTTGTGCCCGAAGTCCGACCCGAGAACCAAGTTCTCCGGTCCGGCAAATTTGAGGACATAGGAGATGTCTTCATCGATATGGCAGGCAATGTAGAAGTTGGTTCCCGCCAGCGGCTGATCCTTCACCGAGATAGGTGTACGTCCGCCGGTGAGGGCACCGCGCGATAACTCGCGCAGCGCATAGGGGAGCCATTCCGACCCCGCTTCGAGGAAACCGAAACGCAGGCGGGGAAACAACTTCGGCAGATCGCTCAGGAACAAGTTGACGAACGCGCCGGCCATCGGCACCACCGAATACATGCCAGCCTTCGGCTGATGATGGATGCGTGTATCGACGTTGCCGATATGGATGCCGATCGCGAGGTTGTGCTTCTCCGCTTCGGCGTAGATGGGGTGAAAGTACGGGTCGCTGGGGACCCGCTTTTCCTCGAGCGGCCGCATGAACACCGACAGGGCCCCGTGGGCGGCGCCCCAACGGATCTCCTCCACCCCGGCGGCAATGTCCTTGAAGGGAACGACGACCGACCAGCGAAGGCGTCCGCCGCTATTGGCGCAAACCTTCGCGAGCCATCGATTGTAGGATCGCGCCAACGCCACCTGCAGGTCGGGGCGGGACAGGTCGACTGACAGAAAGAACGTCGGAATGATCACTTGCACATCGACGCCCAGCCGTTTCATCCAGGTAATCCGCTCGGGCGGACTGGCGAGGGTGCGCACGGCGACGCTCGGACCCCCGGGGATGCCGTCGCGGCCGCGCGGCAACAACTGTCCATCGACGTACCAGAAGCGCGTCAGGCCATTCCACTCGACTTGATTGCCGTCGGTTTCGTACGTCACCGGGCGCCAGCGGGCCTCGGCAGGCTCGAGGAACGACCAGGTTTCCTCGCTTTCGATTACATGGGTATCGACGTCGATCGACGACATAGCGACCTCCCGCGGATGACGCCCTGGAGTCTGTCAGGGCCGGCGCCCAGGGGCAACCGTGGCCCCTGGCTGGCACACGGGCATTGCCCGCGCCGGCCGGCCGGTGTGATTGCGGCCCGGGGGCCGTTCCGCTAAAAGGCCGCAACTCCCCGACCGCGGACGCAGCAGGCATCGCCCATGAACACCGTTCAGTACGTGTACTCGATGCAGGGTCTGTCGAAGACCTATCCGGGCGGGCGCCAGGTCCTTAAGGACATCTGGCTGTCGTTCCTGCCGGGCGCCAAGATCGGCGTGCTTGGCCTCAACGGCGCAGGCAAGTCGACGCTGCTGCGCATCATGGCGGGGATCGACAAGGAATTCGTCGGCGAGGCGCGGGCGGCCGATGGTCTGCGGGTCGGTTTCCTGCCGCAGGAACCGGCGCTCGATGCCAGCAAGAACGTCCTCGACAACGTGCTCATGGGCGTGGCCGATCTGCAGGCGCTGTTGAAGGAGTTCGAGGCAGTTAGCCTCAAACTCGGCGAACCGCTCGCCGACGACGAGATGAATGAACTCATCGCCAAGCAGGCGGAAATTCAGGAAAAGATCGAAGCCGCCAACGGCTGGGAAATTGAGCGGACGGCGGAAACGGCGATGGACGCGCTTCGCTGTGCGCCCGGTGATGTCGACGTCAAGACGCTATCGGGCGGCGAGCGTCGGCGTGTGGCACTTTGCCGTCTGCTGCTTGAACAGCCGGACATGCTGTTGCTCGACGAGCCGACCAACCACCTTGACGCTGAATCGATCGCGTGGCTGGAGCACTTCCTACAGGAGTATTCGGGGACCGTCGTCGCGGTGACCCATGACCGCTACTTCCTTGACAATGTGGCGGGCTGGATTCTCGAACTCGATCGTGGCGAGGGAGTTCCCTGGAAGGGAAATTACACCTCCTGGCTCGAGCAGAAAGAAAAGCGACTGCAGCAGGAGGGCCGCCAGGAAGAGGCACGTCACCGAACGCTGCAGCGGGAACTCGAGTGGATCAAACAGACGCCGAAGGCCCGGCAGGCCAAGGGCAAGGCCCGTATCCGCGCCTACGAGGAGTTGCTGCACACCCAGGTCGAGCGGTTGCAGGGACCGGCGCAGATCTTGATTCCGCCGGCGCCGCGCCTCGGCGACGTCGTGATCGAGGCCGAGCATTTGAAAAAAGGGTATGGCGACCGGCTATTGATCGACGATCTCAGTCTTCGCTTGCCGCCGGGCGGCATCGTCGGGGTCATCGGTCCGAACGGGGCGGGCAAGACGACGCTGTTTCGCATGATTGCGGGCCAGGAGAAGCCCGATGCCGGCGTGTTGCGCGTGGGCGAAACGGTGACGCTTGGCTACGTCGACCAGAGCCGCGACTCGCTGCGCGCGGACAAGACGGTATGGGAGGAGATTTCGGACGGCAACGACGAGATCGATCTCGGCAAACGCAAGATTCCGAGTCGGGCGTACTGCGGCGCCTTCAACTTCCGAGGCTCCGACCAGCAGAAAAAAGTGGGCCAGTTGTCCGGCGGCGAACGCAACCGGGTCCACCTGGCCAAGATGCTCAAGTCAGGCGCCAATCTCCTCCTGCTCGACGAACCCACCAACGATCTCGACGTTGATACGCTGCGGGCTCTCGAAGAGGCGCTGGAAAGCTTTGCCGGCTGTGCGGTGATCATCAGCCACGATCGCTGGTTTCTCGATCGGATCGCCACGCATATGCTCGCGTTCGAGGGCGACAGCCACGTCGAGTGGTTCGAGGGCAATTACCAGGATTATGCGGCCGACTACAAACGGCGCTACGGTGAGGCCGCCAAGCAACCCCATCGCATCCGCTACAAGGCCTTCCCGAAAGGCTGACCCCGGCTCATCTGCGGCGCCCCGGTTGACCCAACCGGCCGGCGGTCAATCGTCGTCTAGCGCGCTCCGCCGGCGGCGGTGTTGAGACCTTGCGGCCGAGTACGCAGCCGATCCAGCAGGCAATCGAGTTTGCCGCCGCAGCGCTGGACCACTGACGCAAATTCGTCGCGCTGGGTGATGACCATGCTCACCCCCTCGACGATGATGTCGACGATTTTGAAATTAGGATCCTCCCCGCGGACTCGCCAATCCACCTTCACCGCCGGCTTCCCGGGCCCCTGCTGGATTTCTGAGTGGACGATGACGTCGCGACCGTCCGGGTGGCTGCCTTTGACGTTGAGCTGTTCGCCGCTGTAGCGGTTGAGCCGCTGGGCGGACGAGGCGACGATGAATTTCTCGAATAGCGCCGTGTATTCCTTCATCTGGGTCTCGGACGCCGTACGCGCTCTGGGGCCAAGAACCATGCGCCCGATCAGCGACACGTCGAAACCGTCGTTGAGCAGCCGACGGAAGTGATCGATCTTCTGGTCTTCGTTCAGACCCCCGTCGGCGAGAACCTTGACGGCGTTGTCGCCAAATTTCTCGACGAACTCGGTGGGCGAACCGGCCGCCACGGGGGCGGCGCCGAGAGCGGCCACTGCAACCAATGCGCCGGCCGCGCGACGGATCGACGACAAGAAGGACATGGATTGGGGCGGCCGCCTATTCCGGAAGTTTGGGCGGCGTGCCATTGCGGACGAGCGCCTCGCGCCGCTGCCGGTAGATGCTCCGAATAGAGGCGTAGAAATCGGTCGATGTGCGTTCGATGTCGTCGAGCGTGTCGAGGCTGCGCGCCCGCGCATCGACACCGTCCGGGCCGAGGCGCAGATAGGTGATCCAGTGCCGGTCGGTGTTGCGCGCATAATAGTTGAGCGGATCGAGGAAGTAGTCGAATCCGAGACCGATCGCATCGCGTGCGCTCGACGGACCGAGAATGGGCAACATCAGATAGAAGCCCGGCTCGATGCCGTAGTAGCCGAGGGTCTGGCCGAAATCCTCTTCGTTGCGCTCGTAGCCCATGCTGCGGGCGACGTCGAGAAGGCCGCCGATGCCCACCGTCGAATTGATGAGGAAGCGCGCGACCGTGGTGCCGGCGCGATCGAGTTGACCCTGAAACAGATCGTTGGCCAATGTCACCGGAGTCTGCAGGTTGTCGAGGAAATTACGGACGCCGCGCTGACCGGGTTCGGGAACGATCTCGCGATAGGTCTCGGCGACCGGACGCAACACCACCGCGTCGAAGGCCAAGTTGACCGCAAAAATGGAACGATTGAGTGGCTCCAACGGATCGGGGATGTCGGGCTTCGCCCCCTCCGAAACGGTGGTTCCCGCGCAGCCGGCCAGCAACAACACACCGATCAAACCTGCGATCCAGGACCGCTGGGTTTTTCCGTTCACATTCATAGGATTGTCCGCTGCACTTCCTTGGACCACACACTTCGCTTAGGCGCTTGACAGCGTAAGTGCGTCTCCTGGTGCGACCCCCCCACGGTTTGGTCGCCGCCCAGGCGTTCCCTCCGCCCCCCACCGCCGCAACCACCTTCCTCAAGGTGATTGTGGTGCAAGGACTTATCACAGTAGCCACGGACTCGCGATAGCCTGAGGCCGAAAGGGCACGCCTGTGGCGTCGATGCGACAGGTGGCCGCGGGTGGCCTCATGGTGACCAAGTCGCACCAGTTTTCTCTTAACACCCAGACCACTATTGTTGTTGACATATAAGCATATATTTATATGCTTAGAAAATGGTTGCTGAATTTCAGTACTCTGGCGCGGCCAGCGAGACGCTCCTAGCTGCCCTGCGCGCGGCGGGGGAAGCGACACGGCTGCGGCTGCTTACGCTCACGGCGCGCGCCGACCTAACGGTGACCGACCTCACCCAGATTCTCGGTCAAAGCCAGCCGCGCGTTTCGCGTCATCTGAAGCTGCTATGCGACTCCGGGTTGCTCGAGCGATTCCGCGAAGGCACCTGGATCTTCTACCGGCTGACGCGAAATGGTCCCAACGCCGCACTGGCAAGAACCTTGGCCGATCTGATCCCGACCGATGATTCGCTGAGCGGGGGCGACCTGGTACGGCTGTCGGCGATCAAGCGGGCACGCGCCGAGGTTGCGGCAAACTATTTTCGCGAAAACGCAGCGCGCTGGGACCAGATTCGCTCGCTCTACGTGCCTGAGACTGAAGTTGAAGGTGTGCTCCGACGTCTGCTCGCTGCCGAGACCGGAGATCTACTCGATGTTGGCACTGGGACCGGGAGGATGCTCGAGCTTTTTGGACCCATGGTGCGGAGCGCGATCGGCATTGATCTGTCGCGCGAGATGTTGGCAGTCGCCCGCGCCAATCTCGACTGGCTCGGGCTGCGCAACTGTCAGGTGCGGCATGCGGACATGTACAGCCTGCCGCTGGCCGAAGCGTCGGTGGACGTCGTCACCTACCATCAGGTGCTGCACTTCGCCGACGATCCGGCGGCGGCGATCGCCGAAGGCGCCCGTGTCCTGCGGCCCGACGGCCTCCTGGTGGTGGTCGATTTCGCGCCACACGACCTGGAGCGCCTGCGCGAGCAACATGCCCATCGCCGCCTCGGCTTCGCCGACCAGGAAGTCAGCGGCTGGTGTGAGGCGGTCGGCTTGCGCAAGGTCGAGATCGCCCATCTGGCGGGCAAACCGCTTACCGTCACCATTTGGTTGGCACGTGCCCCGGCCGCTGCGGTCAGGCGTGCAGCGTCATGACCGCGACATTCCCCAACCCCGCCGAAGGATTGATCACCGGCCGCAATGTCGCGCGGCCGCCGTTGGTCTCGTTTGAGTTCTTTCCGCCCAAGACGGAAAAGATGGCGGAGCAGCTGTGGGAGGCCGTCCGGCGGCTCGAGCCGCTCGGGCCGCGCTTCGTCTCCGTCACCTATGGCGCCGGCGGCAGCACCCGCGAACGCACCCACGCGACGGTCGTCCGTATTCTGCGGGAGACAAGGTTGACGCCGGCCGCCCATCTGACTTGCGTCAGCGCCACGCGGCAGGAAGTCGACGAGGTGGCGCAGGCCTATTGGGCGGCGGGGGTTCGCCATATCGTGGCGCTGCGCGGCGATCCACCGAAGGGCGTTGGGCATTTTGAGGCCTCGCTCGATGGCTACAGTGATTCGGTGGAATTGATCGCCGGATTGAAGCGAATCGGCCCATTCGACATCAGTGCCGCCGCCTATCCCGAACGGCACGCCGACGCCCCCAGCCAACAAGCGGGCATCGATTTTCTGCGGCGCAAGGTCGACGCCGGCGCCGACCGCCTGATCACCCAGCTATTCTTCGACGTCGAGAATTTCCTCCGCTGGCTGGACGCGGTGCGGGCAGCCGGCATCGAGGTCCCGGTCGTGCCCGGCATCATGCCGGTGACGAACTTCACGGCGGCGGCGAATTTCTGCCGGTCGTCCGGAGCGCGGGTGCCGCAATGGCTCGCGCAATTGTTCGAGGGGCTCGACGAAGATCCGGAAACGCGCAAATTGGTGGGGGCCACCGTTGCGGCTGAACAGTGCCGGCGGCTGCAAGCGGCCGGTATTAACGAATTTCATTTTTACACGCTCAATCGCGCCGATTTGACCTACGCCATCAGCCATATTCTTGGGCTGCGGGCGCGCCCCAGCGCGTTGCCGCAGTCCGCCTGAGCCCTCGCATGTCCGCTGACGCCCGTTCCGCCGCCCTCGAGCGCGCCATGCGCGAGCGCATCGTCATTCTCGACGGTGCGATGGGCACCATGATCCAGTCCTATCGGCTCGAAGAGGCCGACTATCGCGGCGACCGCTTCGGCAACCATCCGAGCGATCTCAAGGGCAACAACGACTTGTTGACGCTGACGCGGCCCAAGATCATCGCCGAGATTCACGATCAGTATTTCGCCGCCGGCGCCGATATAGTCGAAACCAACACGTTCAACTCGACGACGATTTCGCAAGCCGAGTACGGCCTTGAGCACGTCGTTTACGACCTCAATCGCGAAGGGGCGCGCCTCGCCCGCGAAGTGGCCGATCGCCACAGCGCGCGAACGCCGGAGCGCCCGCGCTTCGTGGCGGGCGTTCTCGGACCGACCAGCCGGACCGCATCGATTTCGCCCGACGTCAACGATCCGGGCTTCCGCAACGTCACTTTCGACCAATTGGTCGACGCCTACGTCGCCGCTACACGCGGCCTGGTCGAGGGCGGGGCCGATCTCCTGCTGATCGAGACCATCTTCGACACGCTGAATGCCAAGGCGGCCATCTACGCGGTCTTTCGTTATTTCGACGACAGCGGCAATCGGCGACCGATCATGATTTCGGGCACGATCACCGATGCGTCGGGGCGAACGCTGTCGGGCCAGACTACCGAAGCATTCTGGAACGCGGTCGCGCATGCGCGGCCGCTGAGCGTCGGACTCAATTGCGCGTTGGGGGCGGCGGCGCTGCGGCCCTACGTGCAGGAACTGTCGCGCGTGGCTGCGACGTTCACGTCGGTCCATCCCAACGCCGGCCTGCCGAACGCGTTCGGTCAATATGACGACACGCCCGAGCAGATGGCCGAGGAGCTGGCCGGGTTTGCCCGTGCCGGGTTCATCAACATCGTCGGCGGTTGCTGCGGCACCACGCCGGATCACATCAAGGCCCTGGCGGCAGCCGTCGACGGCCTGCCGCCCCGCACCGTGCCCGAGCGCGAACGCCATTGTCGTCTGAGCGGCCTCGAGCCTTTGAGCATCAACAAAGTCACTGGCTTCATCAACGTGGGCGAGCGCACTAATGTCTCCGGATCGGCCAAATTCGCCCAGCTGATTCGCGACGGCAGCTACGATGAGGCGCTCGATGTCGCTCGCGAGCAGGTCGGCAGCGGCGCCCAGATCATCGACGTCAACATGGACGACGCGATGCTCGACGCCGAGAAGGTCATGGTGCGATTCCTCAACCTCATCGGATCCGAGCCCGATATCGCCCGCGTGCCGGTGATGATCGACTCGTCCAAATGGTCGGTGATCGAGGCTGGCCTCAAATGCGTTCAGGGCAAGAGCGTCGTCAACTCCATCAGCCTCAAGGAGGGTGAAGAGCCCTTTCTGGAACAGGCGCGCAAGGTGCTGCGCTACGGCGCCGCCGTGGTCGTTATGGCGTTCGACGAGAAAGGCCAGGCCGACAGTTACGAGCGCATGGTGGCGATTTGCACGCGCTGCTATCGCCTCCTGACCGAAAAGGTCGGGTTTCCGCCGGAAGATATCATCTTCGATCCCAACATTTTTCCGGTCGCGACTGGCATCGAGGAGCATCGTAACTTTTCGTGCGACTACATCGCGGCAGTGCGGGAGATCAAGCGGGTCCTGCCGCACGTGAACATTTCCGGCGGGGTCAGCAACGTCTCGTTCTCGTTCCGCGGCAACAACCCTGTCCGCGAGGCGATGCACTCGGTCTTCCTCTACCATGCCATCGCCGCCGGCATGGATATGGGGATCGTCAATGCCGGTCAGTTGGCGGTCTATGCCGAGATCCCGGCGGAGTTCCGCGATCGGATCGAAGACGTCATCCTCAACCGGCGGGCCGATTCCACCGAGCGATTGCTCGAGGTGCCCAACCAGGTCAAAGGGCAAAAAAGCGAAAAGAAGGAAGACCTCGCCTGGCGGTCGAGCCCGCTGCAAGAGCGTCTAACGCATGCGCTGGTCAAAGGAATTACCGACTTCATCATCGAGGACACCGAGGAAGCTCGACGCCAGGCCAAGCGTCCGATCGAAGTGATCGAAGGCCCGCTGATGGCCGGGATGAGCGTGGTTGGCGACCTGTTCGGGTCGGGACAGATGTTCCTGCCGCAGGTAGTCAAGAGCGCGCGCGTGATGAAACAGGCGGTCGCCTATCTCTTGCCCTACATCGAGGCCGAGAAACAGGCGGGCGCCAAACCCAAGGGCCGCGTCCTCATGGCTACTGTCAAGGGCGATGTGCATGACATCGGCAAGAACATTGTCGGCGTCGTCTTGCAGTGCAACAACTATGACGTCATCGATCTCGGTGTCATGGTGCCCTACCAGAAGATCTTGGAGACGGCGGCACGCGAGAAGGTCGATATCATCGGACTGTCCGGACTGATCACACCGTCGCTCGACGAGATGGTCACGGTCGCCAAAGAGATGACGCGGACGGGCTTCACCATTCCTTTGCTGATCGGTGGGGCGACCACGTCAAAGGTGCACACTGCGGTCAGGATCGCACCTGCCTATACCAACGGACCCACCGTCCACGTGCTCGACGCCTCGCGGTCGGTGACGGTGGCGAGCAGCCTGCTCAGCGACGACCAGCGCGCGGCGTTCATAAGCCAGGTCGCCGCCGATTACGGGCAAGTGCGCGAACGCCATGCCGCCCGCGAGTCGGCGCCACGCCGTGCCACGCTCGCTGAGGCCCGCCGCAACGCGTTCAAGCCCGACTGGAAGCAGCGTCCACCGGTCAAACCCAGCTTCCTCGGATTGCGAATCTTCGACGACTATGATTTGGCTGAACTGGTCGACTGCATCGATTGGACGCCGTTCTTTCGCACCTGGGAGCTGCAGGGACGCTACCCGGAGATCCTGCG
>SHVP01000040.1 GCA_009694165.1 Alphaproteobacteria bacterium | reverse complement strand
GGCCAAACCGTCCCTCTTCGTATTCGAGGAAGTCTCTAAGCTTTGTAACCATCTCGGTATTGAGGCTGATAGGGCGCGAGCGAGGGGTGTAGCTCCCCATTTCGTCTAGGGTTGGCTAGAGATGACCCCGGACCTTGGCCCATTCGAACGGGATTGCACGCCATCGGTCGGGGAACTTTGCCCGTACCATCGTCACGGCTGACATGGCCTTTATAGCACGGTTTCTCTGCCTACAGGCTGGACGATTCGCGGGTCAAATCGACCGCACGCCAGCGTTAGACATCGCCCGCGGCAGCTTTCATGGAGTCACGCACTTCGGCGACGATGCTGAACGAGCGCAGCCGAGCGGCGTGGTCGTGCATGTTCGTCGTCACCATCAATTCGTTGGCCCCGGTTCGCGCCGCGAACGCTTCGATGCCGCGGCGGATGGTCTCTGGTCCGCCGACGATCGCGCAGGCAAGGGCGTCGTCGAGCATGGCTTTGCCTTGCGGGTCGATCTGGCCGTCCATGTCGGCGACGGGCGGCGGCAGCTTGCTGGGCCGGCCGCGGCGGCTGTTGAGGAAGGACTGCTGGACCGACGAGAACAGAAAGCGCGCTTCGTCGTCGGTATCGGCCGCGGCGATGTTGAGGCCGAACATTATGTAGGGCGCCGCCAACTGGGCGGAGGGACGGAACAGCTGCCGGTACAGCGCTGCCGCCTCCATCATTGCGCCCGGCGCGAAGTGTGACGCGAAGGCATAGGGCAGCCCGAGAAGGGCCGCGAGCCGCGCGCCATAAGTGCTGGACCCGAGAATCCAGATCGGCACTTCGAGGCCACCGCCCGGCACGGCTTGTATCGCCTGGTTCGGTTCCGGCGCCTGGAAATAGTGCATCAGCTCGAGGACATCTTGGGGGAAGTCGTCGGTGCCCGAGACCAGGGTCCGTCGCATCGCTCGCGCCGTGATCTGGTCGGTCCCCGGCGCGCGGCCGAGCCCGAGTTCGACCCTCCCCGGATGGAGGGCGGCCAAAGTCCCGAACTGCTCGGCGATCACCAGCGGCGCGTGATTCGGCAGCATCACCCCGCCGGCCCCGACCCGGATGGTCTTGGTCCCGGAGGCGACATGCGCCAAGGCGACGGCGGTCGCGGCGCTGGCGATCCCCGGCATGTTGTGATGCTCGGCCATCCAGTAGCGCCCGAACCCGAGCGCCTCAACGTGGCGGGCGAGATCGAGGGAATTGCGGAGCGCCTGACCGGCATCGCTGCCTTCGGGCACGGGGGAGAGGTCGAGTACGGAAAGCGTGGTCATCGGCAGACTATGGCGAATGAGGCCGAGGTGCGCGAGACAAATGGCAGCGGGATGGGGTCACAGCTAGAAGGCTCGTTCGCCACCGCCCAGCAATCCAATCATTCCGATCATGTAACCGAAGTCGTACAAACCACCGGAATTGGGGAACGCGTAGATCCGCGTCTCGGTGAAGATGCTGACGATAAGCGCCGGCCACGCGATAAAGCCGTGCAGAAGACCGGACCAGAACCCGGGCGGATCGAAGCCGATCGGTTGCGGCTGAGTGGCGCAGGCGGTGAGAGTGACGACAAGAACGAACGCGACGAACAGCAGGCGTCGATTCATCTTTTCCTCCTTGGCGGTCCCGTGAGAAATCCTAAAACCGGCGAAGATGTCTGATTGATGTTCGACTAGGCGCCCTGCAAATCATCGCGGGTGAGGATCAGGTCGCCCTTGGCACCGCGGCCGGCGTCGATGGCCCGCTGGGTTCTTGCCAGGATCAAGTCACGGCGCGCATCGAAAGCCGCTTCGAACTCGGCCATGCTGGTGTAGCTCGTGCTGTCGAGATCCTCTTGGACGAGTCGCGGCAAAGTGCATCGAAAGGCCCGGCCTCGATAGGTGATGCGGAAGACCATCGCCAAGCGCTTCGAGACGAATTGGCGGTCTTTCAGGGTGGCGCGTTCGACCATGCGGGTGACAGTATCCTCGGTAGCGGCTCCGTGCCAGGAATTCGGCGGTAACCCCGGCAGCGCGGCCTCAGGTGGGTAGGGGCGAACCACGCGAAAATCGCGGCGCTGCCCACCTAATTTCGCACTGGAAACGCCGGCGCCGTGCTGTCAGAAAGGGCCGCCGGAACCAGCCTCGGACCTCCGAGGGACGGGCTCGACCCTTGCGAGACTAGGATAGCACCATGATGGACGGCCACAGCGGTAACGCCTCGACGGCGACCTCGCGCACGATCGCGATGTCGGTCTTGATCGCGATCAGCGCCACACACCTTCTGAACGACATGATCCAGTCGCTGATTCCGGCGATCTACCCGATCATCAAAACCGCCTACGCTCTCGATTTCGGCCAGATCGGGCTGATCACGCTGACCTTCCAGGTCACCGCGTCGCTGTTTCAGCCACTCATCGGCTATTACACCGATCGACACCCAATGCCATTCTCGATGGTGGCCGGCATGGGCTTTACGCTCGCCGGGCTCCTTGGTCTAGCCTATGCGGACACCTATCTGTTGCTGCTCGCCGCGGCCGCCTGTGTCGGCGTTGGCTCCTCCATTTTCCACCCCGAAGCCACACGCATGGCCCGCAACGCCTCCGGCGGCCAGCTCGGCTTGGCGCAAGGAATCTTCCAAGTGGGCGGGCAGGCGGGGGGCGCGCTCGGACCGATTTTGGCGGCGTTCATCATTGTGCCCCGCGGGCAGACGAGCCTCGCCTGGTTCTCGGCCGCGGCCCTGATCGCCATGGTCTTGATGACGTGGACAGCCGGTCGCTTTGCCCATATTCGGAAACAACAGGCCGCGGCCCCGAAAGCCGTTCACGAATCGCCCGCGCCGCGTAGCACCCTTTCGACCGGCCGAGTCGCATTCCTCCTGGCGATCTTGATGGTCCTGCTGTTTTCGAAGAACGCCTACACGGCCAGCTTTACGTCTTTCTATACCTTCTACCTGATCGATAAATTCGGCATGTCCGTGCAGGGATCGCAGTTGATGCTGTTCCTCTTCCTCTGTTCGTCGGCGGCCGGAGCCTTGGCGGGCGGCGCGCTCGGCGACCGGATCGGCCGCGACAAGATCATCTGGTTCTCCATCATCGGCGCACTGCCGGTGACGATCCTGCTGCCCTACGTGGACTTGTTCTGGACCGGTGTGCTGACCGTCGTGATCAACTTGATCATGGCCAGCGCGTTCGCCTCGATCATGATCTACGCGATGGAGCTGGCGCCCGGCCGTGCCGGACTGATTGGCGGGCTGTTCTATGGGCTGGCCTTCGGATTCGGCGGCATCGCGGCGGCCATTCTCGGCGAACTCGCCGACTACACCAGCGTCGAGACCGTCTACCAAGTCTGCTCGTTTCTGCCCGCGATCGGCTTGCTCGCGTGGTTCCTGCCGAAGATAAAGAAAGATCCGTAGCGTGCCGCGCCCGCGGCGGCTTGAAATGCGGCTGGATAGGCGCGTTACACGAAACCCGTCAAGTCGGGTCGCGGCGGCAGCCCGAATAGTTTCTCGAACGTAAGCGCGATCGAAAGCGCCTCGGCATCCTGATCGCCGGGACAGAGAAGCTGCAGCCCAACGGGTAACGGCGAGCCGACCCTCGGGATCGGTGTGCTGGACGCACAGAGCCCAAGCAAGCCGACGGGCTTGGTATTCCGCGCCATGATCTTGGCGTACCACCGCCCGCCTTCAAGGTCGGCGACGTCCGCAACCGGCGGCGCGACGACAGGGACAGTTGGGGTGACCCACCCGTCGAAGCCCTGCATCCGTTCCCGCGTCAGGCGGCAGAGTTCCCGGTGGCGCCTCAGCAAGCGGACATAAGTGTCCGCCGTGACATCGAGCCCCACCGCGGTGCGTTCCCCGACATCTAGGCCGAGGGCGCCGCGCATCGCGAGAAAGCGTTCGCGCCCGAGACCAGCGAGCAGTTCGGCCGGAACCAGCGGCGCAAAGGTCGCGGACGGGCTTGCCGACTCGCCGGCGGTTGCCATCACCACGCCGGATGCTTCGGCGGCTTCAGGCACGTCGATCTCGACGATGTCCACGCCGGCGTCTCGCAATGTCGCGAGCGCAGCGGCAGTGCTTTTCTCGACGAGCGGATCCAAGTCGTCGAAGAAGTGAGCGACCGGTTTGCCCAGGCGCAGGCCGCGCGGCGGGCGCGCCTTGGGCATTGGCTTGCCGGTTAGCGCCGCGAAGACGATGGCAGCGTCGGCGGCCGACGTGGTCAAGGGGCCGACGGTATCGAGCGTCGGTGACACCGCGAACACGCCGTCGGTCGGCCACAACCCTATCGTCGGCCGGAGGCCGTACAGTCCGCAATGCGCCGCCGGCGCCCGGATGGAGCCGCCGGTGTCGGTGCCGATCGCGAACGCGCATAGCCCGGCCGCTGTCGCCGCCGCCGATCCGCTGCTCGATCCTTCGGGTATCCGATGAACTTTGGAGTCCCACGGATTCCAGGGCGTGCCGCGCTGGGGATTCACACCGCCTCGTCCGAAGGAGAGTTCGGCCAGCTTCGTCTTGCCGAGAATGACGCAGCCGGCACGCTTCAACATCCCAACGAAACGTGCCTCTGGTCCGACGAGATCGGTGAGGTCGAGGTTAGAGCCGACCGTCGTCGGCATCCCCTTCACCGTAATGTTGTCCTTGATGGCGATGGGGACGCCCATGAGGGGCCCGAGATCGGTTCCGGCGGCCAGTAGCCGATCGATTGCGTGGGCGGCCGCCATCGCGGACTCGCCAGCCACGTGCTCGAACGCGCCGAGACGTTTGTCGATGATTGCTATCCGGGCCAGATACGCTCCGGTTACCGAGGCCGCGGTGACGTCGCCTTTCCGCAGGCGTTCTCCGAATTCACGGATGCCGCCAGGCTCGAGCGGGTCGGGTGGAAGCGTCGCCATCCTACGTTCTCCCGACCCTCGGATTGTGAGGAGCGTCGCAGTGGGAGGTCGCCGCGCGGCGCTTACGGCACGAGTCCGTTACCAGCCTTGGGCAGCGCCTGTGCGGCGATGATCGGCCACGGCGCGCATCGTGCCGTTCTCCCGGTCGTCGAGGATCGCGCAGACCGACCCGAACTGCCAGAAGCCCTCGGGCCACCATTCAACGACGTGCCCGCGTTGGGCGAGCGTCTCGCCGACGGCGGTGTCGATACCGCCTTCGATCTTCACCAGGCCAGGCGTGTAGGTGTGCGGCTCGAACGAATCCGGGATGCCCATCGACGCAACGCGTGGTGCCTCGACGGCGGCTTGCGGGTTCATGCCGAACGCGAACAGGTTCAAATACACCTGCAACATGGCCTGGGTTTGGATGTCGGCGCCAGGCGTGCCGAAGGGCATCACAAATTTGCCGTCGCGGCCGATGGCCAGGGCCGGATTGCAGGTCAGGCGCGGCCGCTTGCCCGGCTCGATCATCGAGGGGTGGCCGGGCACCGCCCAGGTTTGCGAGCCGCGCTGCGATGGGCCAATTCCAAGTCCGGGCACGATGGACGAGGCGGGCATGCCGTCGCTAGGCGTGCAGGAGAACGCGTTGCCGTGGCGGTCGACGACGCAGACATAGGATGTGTCCAGACCGCGTTTGTCGCCGACGTGGGCGTCGCTGCCGCTGTCGCTGCGCCAGACGTTGGCCCGTCGCGGTACGCCGCCGGACGCGCCGCTGCGGCCCCAGGCGGCCGCATCCGCCGCGACCGTTCCAGCCGGCGGCAGGTCGGGGCAAGCCCGCTCGGGCTGAATCATTTTGAAACGGGCTTCGGCATAGCGGTCGTCGAGCAGAGCCCCCATCGGGACGTCGACGAAGCGGGGATCGCCGAAATAGCGCTCGCGATCGGCGGCGGCGAGTTTCACGGTTTCGACGATGGTGTGGATGTAGTCGGCCGAATTGTGACCCATGGCGGCCACGTTCGCGCCTTTCAGGATGGCTATCTCCTGCAGCAGCATCGGGCCTTGGCACCACGGACCGCAGCCGAACACCTGATGATCGCCGAAGCGCACGCTGACCGGTGGTTCGACCCGGGCGCGATAGTCGGCCATGTCGGAGGCGGCGAGAAGGCCGCCGTTCTCGCGTTGGTGACGGTCGATGGCGGCAGCGACGTCGCCGCGATAGAAGGCGGCGCGGGCGGCTTCGATGCCGGCGACGCGGCCGCCGGTCTTGGCGGCTTTGGCTTCAGCATCGGCCAGGTACTGCAAGGTCGCACCGTAATCGGCCTGCACGAACAAATCGCCGATCGCGGGCGCCTGGCCCTTCGGAAGGTAGATGCGCGCGTTCTCCGCCAATTCGCGGATGCCGCCGGCTTGCTTGGTCAGCAGTTCGTTCATCAGCGGATACATGGGAAAGCCTTCGCGCGCGAAACGGATGGCTGTGGCGGCCACGTCGGCGAAGGACATCGTGCCGTAGCGTTCCAGCGCCGTGAAAAATGCGTCGGGAGCGCCCGGAACCACGCTGCGCAGGATGCCCTTCGGGATCTTGCCGCCGTGGTTGCGGACGAAGTGTTCGCAGCTTGCGGCTTGCGGCCAGACGCCGAGGCCGTCGATGGTGACGACCTCGCCGCGCTCGGCCATGTAGAAGATCATCGGCGCGACGCCGGTGAAGCTCACTAGTTCGCTTTCCAGAACGCCGAGCGCGATGGCGCCGGCGACCCCGGCATCGACCGCGTTCCCGCCCGCTTCCAGGATTTGGAACGCCGCCTGGGTCGCCAGGTAATGTCCCGACGCAGCGGCGTGGCGGGTGGCGGCAATGACGGGCCGGTGGGCGCGGATCGAACTGGCGTCGGGCATGGGGACCTCGAAGGTGGGGCGATCGGACCAGCGACCACGCTATCGCAGAATCGGCGGAGAGAAAAAGGCTAAGGCAGCCGCAGATCGTGGCTCTGCATCATCGCAGCCATGCGTGCGATGGGGGCTTTCCTGTCACGACCCGGTTGGCCGGGACAGGCTCTAGGACTTTTTGATCTTGGCGAGGACGGCGTCGAGCGACTCGCGGGCCAGGGCTTTGACCTCGTCCGGCGTCCGGTCCTGGACCGGATGCTGGACGTAAATCACGGCCGGCACGAAGCCGAGCGACGCACTCTGCGCCTAGGTCGCTTGGCGGAATTCGGTAGTGGCGACGTAGACCGCCGGCACCCCCCGACCTTCCAGATCCATCACGTCATGCAAACTGCACGTCGTGCATGATCCTCAGTCGGCGAGATCCTCGATCACTACGTTGCAACGCGACGCGATCTCTTGACGAAGGCCGAGCGGGGCTGGACGCGCGAAGGTCGATTTGCGGAACCGTTCGACCGCCAACCCCCGGGTTTTCAGCTGCGCTTCGACCTCGTCCAAGAAAATCGTGCTCTGCACCTTTCCGATATCGAGCAAGCCGACCGTAATCCCTTTCAGGGACTCTGGCCGCTCGGCTAGCGGTTGCATTTCGGGCGACCGCTCCGATGTCGGATCGAGCAACACGCGGGATGTCATCCACCCACCTCCATACTGACAGGCTGGCTGCCGACCGTTGCCCCACGAGCCGACGGTTGCCGCCACTCTCGCCGCCGGCGCCGATCTCGTCACGTTCAGCGGCGACAAGCTTCTCGGCGGTCCGCAGGCCGGGATCGTCGCCGGCCGCGCCGATTTGATCGCGATCATCAAGCGCAATCCTTTGAAACGGGCGCTCCGCGTCGGCAATGGTCGAGACAGGACGGATCGATCGAGGCGGGGTGTTCTATCGCCGGCCCGATCATCGTCCGCGACTTGGTAATGCTGACGAAACGCTCTGGAAGCAGGTCGCGCCGCTTCTCGATGCCGGAGGGCTACGTCCGCCGCGGGGCCGCGAGTTGATGGCGGCGCTGGGCCTGGAGCTTCAGCCGCTTCAGGGGTTTCTCGACCGGGCCGCCGACGTCGGCTTGCTGATGAAGGTTGCGGACAACCGCTATTTCCAACCGTCGGCGGTCATCGCTCTTGGTGAAATCGCCGAGACATTAGTGAGCGAAGACCTATCGGGTGCTTTCTCGGCGGCGGAATTTCGCGATCGGTCCGGGATTAGCCTAAACCTGACGATCCGCCTTCTGGAATTCTTCGATCGAGCCCGGTTCACCCGCCGCCGGGGCGACCTGCGCGCCATTGCCCAATCAGTGCGTCAGGCATTTCCAATGTTGTCGGAACCGCACAGGAATTCGGAACTGTCGTAGGATCGGCTCGGAAGAGAAGCGCATCCCGGTGGAGCGCCCGGACTTCAAATCCTGGGCGCACCCTCCCGCCTGTTATCGTCTAGTACCGTGTAGCCCGGATTTCCTCGGGTTTCTTGAGCTAGAGCGGCAAGCCGGTAACACATGTTCACGCCTAGTCCCGTCTAGTTTGTTGCAACTTTTGTTGCTGGCCCAGGCGCTCGTCCGGCCCCTAGAACTCTCCCATGCGCGGCCCAATCAAACATATCGACGATGCGCTGATTGTCGGCGCCCGGATGCACGTCACCTGCGAATCGTGTGAGCGCGAGTCGGGGCCGGCGATGGCGATCCTGTCCCGTCATGGTTACGGGCGGTTGCCGCTTGACGCCGGCCGTCGTGAGCATAAGCGAGATAGGCCAGGGTCAACGGCCCCGGAAGACGAACCGCCCGGGCGGTTCGCTTGGTGTCGACGCCCATGTCGTCGATGACGATCACGATTCGCGGCCGGCCGTCGGGAACTGGCGCCGCGACCGCGAAGCGTCGCCATGGTGCTTCGGCACTTGAGAGGGTCGCACCGCGCGCGTTGGGCGCGGCTCGGGACGTGACATACGTATCGGCGGGAAGCGTTTCTTCCTCACCGAGCGTCGATGGCTCCGTGGCCAGCGGTTGAAACTCACGCACCGACGAATGGACTTGGGTACCGATATCCTCGACGGCTTTTTCGGAATCCGGCCCTAACGCCATCCGTTCGGCGACGACATAGCCGAGCCCGAAGGCGGTAGCGACGGCCGCCACCAGAACCCAATCGCTGCGTTTGATCACACCGGAGCCCTATCGCGGCCCGGCCCGGGCGTCAATCGGACGGCCGAGATAGATTGTCGAGGATAGGACAGTGCGGACGGTCGTCGCCGTGGCAGCGATGGACGAGATCAAGGAGTGTTCGGCGTACGGCTTCGAGCTCGGCGATGCGGCGCTCGATGTCGGCGGCATGGCGCGTCGCGAGCGCCCGGCCGTCGGCGCTGGCCCGGTCGCGGTCGTGCCAGAGATTGAGAAGCTTGGCGACGTCCTGGGTCGAGAAGCCGAGCGTGCGCGCCCTTTTGATGAAGCGCACGGTGGCGACGTCGGCGTCGGCATAGTGGCGGTAGCCGTTGTCGCGCCGCGCCGCCGGCTTCAGCAGGCCGATGTCTTCATAGTAGCGGATGGTCTTGGGATTGACGCCGGACTGCTGGGCCAAGGTTCCAATGTTCATGGCGACTCTCTGACGCTCACGCTTGATAGGTAACGGTCGTCATCATGCCGGCGACCATGTGATAGAGGTGATGGCAGTGAAACGCCCATTCGCCGGGATTGTCCGCGTCGAAGGCGATGGTGACGGAACGACCCGGCGGCACCAGGACGGTGTCGCGGACCGCGCCGCCAATGCGGCGGCCATCGATGGCGGTCACCTGAAAATGATGGCCGTGAAGGTGCATGGGATGGCCCATGTCGGTCTTGTTGCGCATGACGATCGCGACCCGTTCGCCGCGCTTGGCGACGAGCGTAAAATCGGCGCCGCTGAAGGACCAGACGTAGCCGCCGGCATGACCGCCGACAAGATCGAGCACGTGTGTGCGGACCGGGAGCCGCTCGACGAGCGGCATCAGCGGTACGAGCTTCGCTTCCAAGGAGAGGCCGAGCCCGGGCTCGCGCCGGGCGGCGCGCTCGCCGATCCGTGTGATACGGCCGTCCTTGGTGGCGAGAACGATGCCGGTTCGCCGGACATCGTCTTCGCGGATCGCGAAAATTGGAAACGCGCCCTGCCCCGCTGGTAGGTGGATCAGAATGTCGAGGCGCTGCGCGGTGGTGAGTCCGAAGCGCGAACCTCGGATCGGCTGGATCGGATGGCCGTCGACCGCGATCAGTTCGCCGTCGATGCGGTCGAGATCGATCATGAAATTGGTCGCGGCGGCGGCATTGATGACGCGAAGGCGGACCCGTCCGCCCGGCTCGACCCGGACGACCTCGGGATCGCCGAGGGTTCGGTCGTTGGCGAGATAGGCGTCGAACTCGATATCGTTGAAATGGGGCGCGGCGGATGCGCTGTGAGCGCCATGCGCGCCATGATCCATGCGGACGACGGGCGGTGGCGAGCTGTGCATCGCGCCGTGACCGCTTGCCCGTGCGCGTCCACCGGTGAGTTCGGCCAGGATGTCCTCGGGATCGCGAAAGGAGAAATCATGCAGGAACATCACGACTTCCTGCTCGTCGCGGCCGGCGTCGGCGGGATCGCGGACGATGAGGGGCGCGGCAAGCAACTGTTGTTTTTGAAGTCCTTGATGCGAGTGCATCCAAAAGGTCCCGGGCCGGTCGAGAGGAAAGTCGTAGTCGTAGGCGAGGCCCGGCTCGAGCGCCGGCTGCGAAATGCCGGGAACGCCGTCCTGGCGATAAGGCGGCGTCAAGCCGTGCCAGTGAACGAGAGTCTTGGTGTCGAGCCGGTTCTCGAGCCGCACCCTAAACCGCGTTCCGGCCGACGCGACGAGACCGTGGACGCCCGACGGTTGAACCAGGCCGTAGACGCTTGCCGCTTTGCCGCCGACTTCAATCGTGCGGGTGCGGGCCGCGAGCGTGATGGAGGGACCCGCTTCTGCCGCCGATGCGAGGCCGGTCCCAAGAACGCTGACCGCCGCCGAGGCCGGAATCCACCGAAGCAGCTCGCGTCGCGTGATCATGATGACGGCTCCGTTTCCTATAGGCGGACTGAGCGAAGACGGAGCGCGTTGGCGCTCCCGAGTCGGCAAGGAGGTCGGGCGATCCGGCGCAAGGGAGCAACCAAAAAACAACGTCGCCGCTACTTTATGCCAACGCAGTGATCGGCTCCCTTTGAGCGGTTCGGGGGATGCTACTCGCAGTATAAATGGCCGGGCTGGCCGAAGCCTAGGTTGGATTGGGTGTGCAGCGGCATGGGGCAGGCCCTAACCTCGCCCGTCCAGTTATCGAGCCTGATAACCACCCCGCCGGTTGTCGGGATGGGCGCAAGCGATGCGCGTCTTGATGCGCCGGCTAGTCTTGGGACTAGGCCGAGCGCCCGACGACGCTCTCGCATTCGCAAAGCTCGACGGCACCCCCCGAAGCCCCAACTCTGTAACTCGGGAGTGGGCGCGTATCGTGTCCCTGGTGGGTTCGACTCCCGCCTCTTCTGCCACCGTTCCGATCAATTCGCGCCGGCGAGCGTGCGCCCAGCGATATAGGCGAAGGTCAGGCCGGGGCCGATCGTCGCGCCGCCGCCCGGATAGGCTCCGCCGAAGACACTGGCTTGGTCGTTGCCCACCGCAAAAAGGCCGCGGATTGGCGTACCGCTCTGATCGAGCACCCGCGCCGTCGCGTCAGTGCGCAAACCAGCGAAGGTGCCCAGATCGCCGGGCCGGATCTCGACCGCATAGAACGGTGCCCGGTCCAGCGGGCCGACACAGGGGTTCGGCTGGCGTCGCGGATCCCCCTGGCTGCGGTCGTAGGCGTTCTCGCCTTTGTGGAACTCAGGGTCGCTGCCGGTCGCGGCCCCGGCGTTGTAGGCAGCTACCGTGCGTTCGAGTTGGGCGGTATCGATTCCGGTAGCCACGGCGAGCTCGCTGAGAGTGCGGCCACGCTTGAGATAGCCTGTGCGGATATAGCGCCGGAACGGTAACGGCCACGGACGTGCCGCGCCGAGTCCATAGCGCCTAAGCGCCCGGTGATCGCATACGTAATAGGCGACCGGCGCTTGGCCCTCGCGTCGGGTCGCGAGCAACGCTTGCACGAACGAATGGTAGTTCAGGGCTTCGTTGGCGAATCGCCGACCGTCGGGAGTCACCGCGATCACGCCGGGCTTGCCGCGCTCCAGAAGATGCGCGAGGTGGCCGACGGAGCCATCCGGATACGCTACCCGCGAGGTCGGATACCAAATGGCTGGATTGGGTAGCCCGCCCTCGAACGCGCCGCCGATGCTTTCGGCAAGCTTGATGCCATCGCCGGTCGCGGCAGGAATCGCGTTGGACAAATGTTCATCCGGCGACGGTTTGTGCGGGTAGACCTGTTGGCGGCGGACGAAATCTTGTGGAAAACCACCGCACGCCAGCACCACGCCGCGCCGCGCCGTGACGCGGATCGTCCCCTGCGGCCCGTTCAACACCGCGCCGACGACGCGGGATCCATCCATGATCAACTCGCGGGCCGGCGTCGACAGCAGGATGGGGATTCCGGCCTCAAATGCCGACGTCGCCAGCCGGGCGACCAGCGCATTGCCCATGGCCGGACGCATGCCGCGGCCGTGAGCCGCGAGATCACGGAGATGCCCGAGAATGCGTCGCGCTACGAACCACGCCGAACGGAACGAGCGAGTTGCTTTCAAGAAATGCGCGAGATGCTCAGCGCCGATCTGCAGTCCGCCGAACAGGACGCGCTCGCGGGCCGGCGGCCGCAGCGCCGGTGCATGTGCGCCCAACCCCCGGGCGTCGTATTCAATCGGGCGTAAGGCGCGGCCGCGCGGCAAAGCGCCAGGCAGGCTCTGCTGGTAGTCGGGCTCGGCCGCGAGTTCGAACCGTGCCTGAGTGCGGCTCTCGAGGAAATCTACCGCCGCCGCGCCGTGGTCAAGAAACGCATCGACCCGTGCGGCATCGAAATGCTGGCCGGCAGCGGCCTGGATGTAGGTGCGGGCGAGCTCGCGGCTGTCGGCGACGCCGGCTGCCTGAGCATGTCGGTTGAGAGGAATCCAGGCCACGCCACCGGACCAGGCCGAAGTTCCGCCGAACACCGGCTCCTTCTCGGCGATCGTCACGGCGAGGCCGTTGAGGCGCGCCGTCAGCGCGGCGGTTAGCCCGGCGGCGCCCGAGCCGATTACCAGGACGTCAGTTTCCAAAGACGAGGGAGTGGGTTGCGTGCGGTCGGCAATCACGGTGGGGCGGCCTTGCGACGGACGTGACAAGCGGTGGATACGTTGGAGCACCAGCCTAGGCTGCGCCGAGGAGCGCAACAAGGCCGACGCCGCGCCGTCCGGTCAGGCTGAGTGTTACCGAGATCGAGATGAGCCGCTGCGAACGCGTCGCGTTCGACGCCTATCCGACGACGGTCCGCGCCATGAATGAGGCTTTGGCCACGCCGACGGCGTGACTTAGTGCAGACGCCGCGATCCGGCCGACAGGTTGCGGTGACAGGCCGGGCAAACGCCGATCACGTCATCCAACCCATAGGACCCATTCTCCGAGACGGGGTGCACGACCCAATCCCCATGCAACATCCGGGGACAGCGATCGGTGTGGTGGCGGCATGAGTCGCTTGTGCACTTGCAGCGCCCGCCAGAACGTCTGTGAACATCGCTGCGAAGCTTTGGTGACGCTTGATCTGCCACCCCATACTTTCGAACGCAGGCGCTACGCGTTGCCGCAGAGGCTTGCGTTCATGGCAACCAAGCGGTCGGTCGGCTGATGCCGCCATGGAAGGGCGGAGTCTTCCGCCTATTCCTTGCGCGATGGTGCCCGGGCCGTTGTCATGCGTCGATGCAAGCGCACCAGGCTATTGATCGTCAATTCGTCCAAATGCCGAGGCGCGGTTCAGAATTTTCCTGACCGGGCGGAATAAGGATCGGGAGCCCAACTCCGATTCCTTACGTCGCATGTCCGCTATTCAGCGCCGCTTTCAGTTCGGGGGGCGGTGCGAAGTCTTCCGGAATGCCGGCGATGCCCCATTTCTTAAACGCGCAGCCCAACGCCGGTGATGCCGTGACAACCGCGAACGGCACGGCAATAACGTAGCCAAGCGTCACCGGCAGACTCCACCACAGCACGGCTGGCTCGATCACATAGAGCGCTCCGCAGACGGCGACGCCGAACAGGGTTTGCGGCCAGAGTGTCTTGGCGGCAGTTGCCCAAGAAAGGCCGTAGGCGTCGCGCGATTGTCCGCCCCAGACCACCGACCGGCCGAACATCAGCCCGATCATGAAGATCGTCGTACCGAAGGTGGAAATCGCGCTTTGCAGAAATGAGGACACGAATTCCAGGGCGGCGGACAGCAGGAACCAAGCCCTGCCGCCATAGCGATGGGTCTCATTGGACCGCAGCATGACATCGATCAGGCCGGCGATTTTGGGCGACAGATACATCACCAGGAATGTGACGTAGAGACTAGCGGCGACGTTTGTCGGAAATGCGGCGTTTCCTTGCGCTTGCCATGCGGCAAACGGCGCCAAAGCAATCATCAGGGTCCAGGCGGGAACGCCGAGAAACATCAGGATCGCCCAGACTAGCTGGAAGCGGCTTACCGGCAAGAGACCGGGAATATCGAGCAGCCGGAGATACTGGATGTTCCCTTGGCACCAGCGCACGTCGCGTTTGGCGAAATCGAGAATGGTCGGCGGGTTCTCCTCCCAGGAGCCAACCTCGTCCGGCAGGACTCGGACTTCAAAACCGGCGCGCCGCATCAAGGTTGCTTCGACCTGATCGTGGGACAGCACGTGTCCGCCGAGCGGGGGCTCTCCGGGCAGGATCGGTAGATTGCAGGCCGCCTTGAACGGAGCGATGCGAACCATCGCGTTGTGTCCCCAGTAAGGTCCGCAATCCGCCGTCCACCAGGCCTGTCCCATGGTGTAGGTGCGCATGCCGTGACGCATCCCGAACTGGAACATTCGGGCGAAGGCACTGGACGACGGCATGCCGACCACCAGGCTTTGCAGAATGCCGAGCTTAGAATGAGTCTGCATCATGTGGGTCAGTCGCACGATGACATCCCCGGACATCAGGCTATCGGCATCGAGGGGCAGCATCAGTTCGTAGTCGGCGCCCCAGCGGTCGCAGAAGTCCCGCAGGTTGCCAGCTTTGAATCCGGTGTTGATCGTGCGGCGCCGATAGGTGATGCGGCCCGCTTCGGCTGCTCCGACCTCGCGCTTCCAGGCGTCCGTCTCGCGTTCTTCGGCCGCGGCGACGTCCGGATCGTTGGTGTCGCTCAAGAGGAAATAGCTGAAGTGTTCGCCGGTTCCGGTGGCATCCAGGCTGGTCTTCAAGATGCGCAGCCGCCGGAAGACGCGGGCCGGGGGCTCGTTGCGGAGCGTCATCAGAATGGCGGTCTTGATGCCGAGGGCAGTCGCCTCCGTCCCCGCGATCGCATAAGGCGCGACCAAGTCCATGGGACGTGGCGCGATGTGTAACAGCCACAGCCCGATCACCGAGTTCCAGAAGCCCAGCACCGTCCATGGCAGTGCGGTCGCGAAGGCCGCGACCATGGCTATGTCCACGAGGGTCCATCCACCGGCGGCGGCGACGTGAGCCGCGACCATCATTAAGATGGCGTAGGTCGAGACATTCAAGGCGACCACCAACCAACGCCGCCGTGTAAGGACGGCCATGGACTGGACGCCGGTGGGTGTCGTAAGGCTCATCCGTCAGCCCTGGAACGATGGCCGCATGGGGTGTTGGGTCATGGTATCGGGGATATGAAGGGGCCGAGCATCTGCACTCTAACGAAGGCACGAACATGATGACAGGACGGTCGGCCGACAAGATGCCGATTGCCCGCTCGATCTGGTACGCCGGGAAAGGGATTGTCGAAATCCGCTCGGCCGAGTTGCCGTCCCTGGTCTCCGAAGCCGTGCGGGTCAGGACCCATTTCAGCGGCGTCAGCCGGGGGACCGAGCGCTTGGTTCTCAACGGCCTGATCCCGGACAGCGAGGTCAAACGGATGCGTGCCCCTTTGCAGGACGGCGCCTTTCCGTTCCCCGTCAAATATGGATACGCCGCCGTAGGCGTCGTCGAGGCGGGCCCGAAGGAACTCCTAGGACGCGGGGTTTTTTGCCTCCATCCCCATCAGGACGTGTTTCAGGTTCCGGCCGAGCGTGTCGTGCCGCTGCCCGACGGGCTTCCGATGCGACGCGCTACCTTGGCGGCGAATATGGAGACGGCGCTCAACGCGCTTTGGGATTCCGGGGCCGCTCCGGCCGATCGGATCATTGTCGTCGGAGCCGGAATCGTCGGATTGCTGGTTGCCTACCTAGCAGCCCGCTTGCCCGGCGCTGAGGTCACGGTGATCGACCCGGTCGCGGAACGCCGGACCATTGTCGAGCGTCTGGGCGCAGGATTTTTGACGGAGCAGTCGAACCACGGCGCCGCATCCGGCGCCGATGTCGTGGTCCATACTTCGGCGACGGCGGCCGGTCTTACGACGTCGCTGGCGGCGGGAGGCCTGGAAGCGGCAATTGTCGATCTGTCGTGGTACGGCGCGACGAACGTCTCGGTTCCTCTCGGCGGCGCGTTTCACAGTCAGCGGTTGCGGCTGGTCTCGTCGCAGGTCGGGCAAGTGTCGGCGGGGCATCGGCCGCGCTGGACCTATCGGCGTCGTCTCGAAGCCGCTCTGGCGTTGCTGCAAGATCCGGTCCTCGATGACCTCATCACCAACGAGGTCGCGTTCGACGAAGCGCCCGCCGCGCTTCCACGTCTTCTCGCCGCCGAGAGCCGGGCTCTCGCGCCGGTTCTGCGCTATTCCATTCCGTCATCATAGAAACGCCACTTCGGGGAACCGCACGAATGTACGCCGTTGAAGTTCGCGACCGGATCATGATCGCCCATAGTTTGCCCGACCCGCTGTTCGGTCCGGCGCAGGGCATGCATGGTGCCACCTTCGTGGTCGATGTCGCGTTCTTTCGTGAATCGTTGACCCGTGAAAACATCGTCGTCGACATCGGCGCGGCACTCGATGTGCTTGGCAAGACCCTCAAGCCGCTGGCCTACAAGAACCTCGACGATCTACCCGCCTTTAAAGGCACGCTGACGACGACGGAGTTCTTGTGCCGTCATGTCTTCGATGCCATGGCCAAGGCCGCCCGAGATGGGGCTCTCGGCGAACACGGCAAGGGCCTCGCCAAGATCAAAGTCACGTTGCACGAAACCGATCTGGCGCGGGCGTGGTTCGAGGGATCGATCAAAGCCTGACCCGTGACCCACGCTTCCTTCGCAATCCCTGGCGACATCGAGCAACCGACCGGCGGCTACGCCTACGATCGACGGGTGATGGTGCTGCTTCCGGCCTGTGGCGTGGCGGTGACGCATCTGGCGCTCCCGGCCATCTATCCGAATTCGGCGTCCGCGGACCTTGAAAAAGCGGTGGCGCTTTGCAACCGGACGCCACCGTCGTCCGTCGTGTTGTTTGACGGCCTGGCCTTCGGGGCGATCCCGTTCGATGTGCTCCGTCGCATCGAACGTCCTCTCGTCGCTCTGGTTCATCATCCGTTGTGTCTGGAAGGCGGATTGAGCGCGGCCCGCCAGGCCGAGTTGAAGCGGCTCGAGACGGCGGCCCTCAGCACGGCGCGGCGTGTGATCGTGACCAGCGCTGCGACGGCCAAGATCCTGGTCGCTGATTTCGCTGTGCCGGGCAACCGCATCACCGTGGCCGAGCCTGGCACGGATCCGGCGTCGCGCGCCGCGGGCTCGGGTGGCGGAGCCCTGCACCTGCTGGCCGTCGGATCTGTCATTCCGCGGAAGGGCTACGATGTTTTGATCGCGGCGTTGTCGACGCTGAAGGATCTCGATTGGCGTCTGACGATCGCGGGATCGAGAGACCGCAATTCGGCGACGGCGCGCGATCTCGACCGCAAGATCGCCGAGCACGGGCTTTCCGGTCGGATCACGATGCTCGGCGCCGTCGATACCGAACCATTGGCAGGCCTATATGCGGGTGCGGACGTGTTCGTCATGGCGTCGCATTTCGAGGGCTTCGGGATGGTGCTGACCGAGGCTTTGGCCAGTGGTCTCCCGATCGTCTGCACGACCGCTGGGGCTTCTGCCGAAGTGTTGCCGGACAGTGCCGCGATCAAAGTCGCACCGGGACGGTCGGACGATCTGGCGGCGGCGCTTCGCCGCGTCATCGTGGAGCCCGCAACCCGAAAGCAACTCGCCGATGGGGCCTGGGACGCCGCTCAGTTCCTGACCCGATGGGATGCCACGGCGGGGCGCATCGCCAAGGTTCTGTCGGACATCGCGCCATGAGCGGGTTCTCGACCGACTGGCTGGATCTGCGCGAGCCGGTCGACGCGCGATCGCGGGACGCCGGCGTGGCCCGTGCGCTCGCTGACCGGCTTGGATCAAAAACTGAGATTACGGTTGTCGATCTTGGCTCCGGCACCGGTGCTAACCTTCGCGCCACCGCCGCGCTGCTTGGCGAGCGTCAACGCTGGACCCTGGTCGACTACGATCCGCTGCTGCTGCACGCGGCCCGCGCCCGGTTGAGCGCTTGGTCCGACCGCGCGCAAGCGACGCCGGACGAATTGGTCTTGCACAAAGGCGGCCGGCAAATTTCGGTCCGCTTTCGGCAAGCCGATTTAATGAGGGGTCTCGATGACGTTCTCGGCAAAGCTCCCGACCTGGTGACAGCGTCGTCGCTGTTCGACCTGTGTTCGGCGCGTTTTATCGAAGGTTGCGCTGCCGCGGTCGCTCGTCGCAAGGCGGCGTTCTACACCGTGCTGTCGTTCGATGGCGTGCAAACGTGGACGCCTGGGCACCCCGCCGATGGACAGATGCACGATGCGTTCATCGCACATCAGAAAACCGACAAGGGCTTCGGTGTGGCGGCCGGACCGGACGCGGGACGCTTCTTGAAATCAGCCTTCGAGCGGCATGCCTACGCCGCGACCGAAGGTCCTTCGCCCTGGCGCTTAGGTTCCGATGACGCTGCTTTGGTTCGCGCGCTTGCCGATGGAACGGCAGGGGCTGTGGCCGAAACCCAGCGTGTCGACAGCGCGACGTTGACCGACTGGAGCCGCGTCGTTCGCACCGGCGGCGTGGTGGGACACATCGATACGCTGGCACTACCCGGCGCGTCTTGATCAGCAAATGGTCGGTTAGGGAGTCCGCTTCGGGGCCGACACCCACATGCGGTGCAGAACGCCGTCCTTGCGGATCAGGTAGTGGAACAGCGCTGCCGCGACATGCAGGCCGATCAGCAGAAGTAGCAGAAATGCCATAGTCCGGTGCAATTCCAGGACACGGTCCGCGGCCGCCTGATCGGGCGATACGATCGCCGGTAGGTCGAAGAGGCCGAAAATCGTCAGCGCCGGAAAGAGCTGCACGCCAAACCAGCCCAGAAGGGCGACGGTAAGCAGCAGGGCATAGATCGCCCAATGCACGACGTGGCTGACGCGCCTTTGCCAGGGCTCCAGCGTCGGCTTGTCCGCCGGTCTGCCGTGTACGAGGCGGTAGATAAGACGGGCGACGATCAACAGCAATGCCGTGAACCCGATCAGCTTATGTGTGTCGTACAGCGTGTTGGTCGCGGCATCCCAGATGTCGAGGCTCTTGCCACGCCAGACCATCGCAATGCCGACCGGCGCCTGGATGACGATCAGCGCGAAGGTCCACCAGTGAAAGCGTCGCGCCGTCTTGGAATATGGGCCCGACGCGCCTGGTTCGGAGGTCATGGCTTGGCGGCGTCTCGCTGCGCCCGCATGTCGCAATCGAACAAGACGTCGCCGTCCGTCAGGGCATGGACGCGAGTCGCTGGTCGCAAGGCGTGCGAGAGATTGGCGATGGTGAGAAGTTCAAGTCCGGTTTTTCCGCAGCCCAGGATAATGGGCGAGACCAGGACGTGCAAACGGTCGAGAGCGGCGGCATCGACAAATTGCGAGACGGTTTTGGCGCCGCCTTCGATCAACATTGTCGCGATGCCGCAGGCGTAGATGGCGGCCACGATGTCGCCGGGCGGGATCGTCCGGCCGTCACTGGCCATGATGATGACTTCGACGCCTTCCGGCACCGCCGATCGCGCCGTGGGTGACCGCACGATGATGCGGCGGGCGCCGTCGTCGTTGAAGCAACGAGCCGTGATCGGACAGCGGCCGTTGGGATCGATGACGACGCGCGCCGGATTTCGCCCGGTGACGCGCCGCACGTTCAAGAGCGGATCGTCGGCGACGACCGTGCCGACCCCGACTACGACGGCATCGACGGTGGCTCGCAGGCGATGCACATGGTCGAGCGCCAGGGATTGATTGATCCATTGGCTCTCACCGGTCGACGTCGCGATGCGGCCGTCGAGCGATTGACCGATTTGGGCAATGACGAAAGGCCGATCGGTCGGCGCGGCCCGCACGGAGGCGCAGAGATCGGCCGGCTCCGGCATCGTCACTGTGATCGAGCCTTGCATCGTCGTCGTTATCATTGGAGCACAATCAAATCGTGTGCGCCATGCGGTCACGTTTGGTCTTCAGGTACCCAGCATTGTGACGCGACGACGAGACGATGTGCGGCACCTGTTCGGTCATCGTGATGCCGAACCCGCGAAGCGCTTCGATCTTCAGCGGGTTGTTCGTCATCAGGCGGATGGTCGTAGCGTTGAGGTCTTTCAGGATGTTGGCGGCTAACCGGTAGTCGCGCGAGTCGATGGGGGCGCCGATGGAAATATTGGCGTCCACCGTGTCGAGTCCGCGATCCTGTTCGGCATAGGCTTTGATCTTTTTGACCAAGCCGATACCGCGGCCTTCGTGATGCGGGAGATAAATGGTGATCCCGTACTCGCTCGCCGTGATGCGCTCGAGGGCCATGTGGAGTTGTTGATGGCAGTCGCAGCGCAACGAATGAAAGATGTCGCCCGTCACGCAGCCCGAATGGACGCGGACGAGGGGGATTTCCGTTGTGTGTCCGTGCTTGCGGTAGACCAAGGCCATGGCTTGATACGAGGCGCTCTTATCTTCGTAGGCATGCGCCTCGAACAACACTTCGCGGCCATTCAGTTCGATCGGGAGAGCCGTGGACGCCGTATCCTGAAACATTCATATCTCCGGGCGGGCAAGGCTGGGCTTGCACGCCATCGCATCAGCCGATTGGGCGCGGACCAATTGCTGTGGGCCATTTTAGGCACTGCCGCGTCGGGCGGGAGGGTGGCTCCGGGCGCGCCAAGACACAAGTCCTGTCTTTGACCCAATCGTGCTAACCCGTCGGATTGCGGTGCCTCCCCGGCCGGCGGCGCGGGAATACCCAAAGGCCGTCCCACAAGGAAACGGTCGGATTGTGTGGGGTCGGCCGGAGTGCGGTCCCACGGTCCTGGATCTTTCGGATATTTGTCGTGGTTTAGGGAATAAAATTGTCCCTCGCGTCCCTATCGACGGGGCC
>SHVP01000039.1 GCA_009694165.1 Alphaproteobacteria bacterium | reverse complement strand
ATCGCCTCTGGCTCGTATTTGGGCAGGATGTGAGTCGAGCCACCGAAGAAGGCCGGCGCGAGTGCATTGATGTAGCCTGCCCCGGTAAAGAACGGCGACATCGCCAAGCCGCGTGAATCGGGCGTATAGCAGCCGTAATTCGCCGCCAGACCGAACAGCATGTGATTGATCCGCGAACGGTGCGACAGCATCACCCCCTTTGGCTGACCGGTCGTTCCCGACGTATAGGGGATGCAGAAGACGTCCCATTCTTCGAGTTCAACCGTCGGACGCGTCTCCTTGGCGGCGGCGATGAAAGTCTCATAGCTGTCCTTGCCGCGACCGTGGCGGTCGATGACGACGATGCGTTCGACCGTCGGCAGGTGGGCGGCCCGCGCCACCGCCTCTGCCTCCTTGTGCACGAACAGAATGCGCGAACCGGCGTCGTTGCAGACATAGGCGAGCTCGGTCGGAGTCGAGCGCGGATTGATCAGCGCCGGCGCAACCCCCGCCTCGGCCAACCCGCACGAGATCTCCATGAATTCGGTGCAGTTGAGCGACATCAGGGCGGCGCGGTCGCCCTTCTTCAAGCCGCTGCCGAGCACCGCATTCGACACACGGTTGAGGCGGGCCACCAATTGGCCATGCGTGACGCTGTGCCCTTCTTCCGTAAACGCGACCTGGTTAGGAACGCTCGCCGCCGCCGTTCGCAGGCCGTCGGCGATGGTGACGGGACGATAGGTGCTGGGGCGGCCGGAGATTGCATCCATGTTAGTAGCGGGGCCTCCGGGGTTCCGGGCTGGTCCTGTAGCGGGCGAACTCGGGGGGAAGGATCGGCTGGTGTTTCGGATAGAAAGTATAGGCCACCGGATCGCACACCGTCGTCGTCAACGGGCCGCCGACGCTGCGCAACAGGTAAAGGGCGCCCGTCTTAGTGCCGTACGGACCATGGACGACGCCCGGCGGGCGATAACAGTACGCCCCCGTATGCATCAGGCCGGTATTACCGGCCACCTCCCCCGACAACACGTAGAACTCCTGCGCGACAGGATGATGCTCGGGGCGCGTCTCGTGTTTGAAAGCAGGCGACGCCGTCAGGTAGGTCATGTCGCCGTTGGCGGGATCCTTGAACAGCAAGCGGACGCGCGACCCGCTCGAAATCGCCTCCAGCCCCATCGCCTTCAAGTCGGCATTCCAGGAACCGACGTGGATATCGACGAACTCGACCACGCGACCGGGCTCCGGCACCGACGCCGTCATCGGCGCCGTATCGATTCGGCCGGAGTAGAAGGCGAGAAGGACCGCACCGGAGGGGGCCGCCTGAGTGAGGCGCCGATATCCGCCGGGCAGGTGCGCATACGTGTCCGGCCCGTAGCGGCGGCCATTGATCTCCAATTCGCCGTCGAGCACGTAGAACTCTTCATCGACGGCAAGGACTTCCGGAGACGGCCGGCTCCAGCCCGCGGGAAACCGCACTAGCACGCTGCAATCCCCCGCCGTCGTGTCGACACTCAACACCTTGGCGTCGACATCGGCACGGGCGCCACCCGGCAGCCCTTTGCTCCACGGCAAGGACTGACTTTGCAGGAACTCGATGTGGGGACGACCCATTTGGTTAGGCTCCGGTTTGCGGCTGGAGGGCGGACAGCCAACCCTTCGGGGTCGACTTCAACCCGCCGCGCGGCAGCTTGAACACGCGCAACGCATTCTCGCGCATGATCTTCTTTTTCGAGTCGGGACGATAGTGGTGGTCCTCGACCTCGCGTACGGCACGGATCGGGTCGATCACCGGCCAGTCGGTGCCGAACATGAATTTGTGCGAACCGTAGGTGTTCGCATAGTGGATCATTTGCTTCGGCCAATGCTTCGGCGCATAGGCGTCCCCACCGATATAGATGTGCTCGTGTTTCCAGGCCATCGAGATCATCTCATCGGTCCACGGTACGCCAAGGTGAATCCCGATCAGCCTCAGCTCCGGATACAGGATGGAAATGCGGTCGAGACAGATCGGCCGGCCCACCGAAGGCAGGCGGCGGTCGCGCTGGTAGATCAGATTATGACCGACCTGCATCATGATCGGAATATCGAGCTCGATGCACTTGGCGTAGATGGGAAATACATAAGCGTGGTCTGGGGCCATATCGAACCAGTGCGGGTAGAAATGGGCACCGACAAAGCCATACTCCTTGACCGCCCTTTCCAGGTCGCGGAGCTGGTCCATTCCCCGCGTCGGGTCGACACCCGCCAGGCCCGAGAACCGATCGGGGTACTTCTTGCACCAGCCATGCACGCTTTCGTACGGAATATTGGTGGAACCGCGAACGCGCATGTCGCCGCAGCGCGCGGCAATCAACAGCGAGCGCTCGACGCCGGATGCATTCATCCGCTTCAGATAGTCGGGAATGGTCACACCGCGACGGATGTCTTCCGGTTGACGCAACTTCGACCGGAAATGGTCGTCGCTCGGCAATTGGCCAAGTCTTTTTTCCTTCGGCGTCGACAGATTGACGACGATGTCGATGGTTCCCTTCACTCCGCTCATGTCGCAGGCCTCGATTCTGGTTGGGGGTGGACGCTGGATCGCTGCGGTTCGCTTGGCAAACGATAGCTGCCGTCGGCGACCCGGAGGCAGGCGGCCCGGTGCCCCGGGGCGGCTTCCTCTGCCAAGTCGGGTCGCATGGTCGCACATTTATCGAGGGCAATGGGGCAACGCGGGGCAAATGGGCAGCCCACGGGCAGATTGATCGCGCTCGGCGCCTCACCACGAACCACGCGCCGGGCGATCGTCGCGTCAGGGTCGGGCGGCAGATGGGCGGAGAGCAGCACCTGTGTATAGGGGTGCACCGGCCGGGCGAAAATCGCCTCGGCCGGCCCCGCCTCGACGACCGAGCCTAGGTAGAGGACGAGAATTCGATCGCTGACGAGACGCACGGTGTCGAGATCGTGCGAAATGAACAACATCGCCACCCCGGTCGCGCGTTGCAGTTCGCGTAGCAACGCCAGGATGCCCGCCCGAACGGAGAGGTCGAGCGAACTGGTCGGTTCATCGAGCACGATCAGCTTCGGCTTGGTTGCGATGGCGCGGGCGATGCACACGCGCTGCAGCTGGCCGCCCGACAACTCATGGGGAAAGCGGTCAAGGAGTTCCTCGCTTAACCGCACCTTGTCGGCGAGGGTACGGACCTCCGCCAGCCGCTGCACGGGGTCGAACGTCGTATGCAGTTGCAACAACTCGCCGATCAGGTTCCGCACCCGCATGCGCGGGTTCAGCGCCCCATAAGGATCCTGAAACACGATTTGCATATGCGAGCGCAGCGGTCGTGCCTGCTGGGGCGAGAGCGCCGTGATATCGGCACCGTCGAAACAAATGGTTCCGCCAGTGGGCGTGAGCAGTTTGATGACCGCCCGGCCGATCGTGGTCTTTCCCGAGCCGCTTTCGCCGACGAGCCCGAGCGTTTCACCGGCCGCGAGGTCGAATGACACGCCGTTGACGGCATGGATCGTCTCGCCCGATCGCGAGCCGGGAAAGTGTTTCACCAGGTTGCGCACTTGCAGCAAGGACCCCGGGCTAGCCGGCATGAGCGGCTCCGACAAAGTGGCATCGCGCCTCGTGGCCCACGTCGAGGATCACCACCGGGGGCGTCTGTTGACACTCCGCAGCGGCGCCGGCGCAACGGTCGCGATAAAGGCAGCCGGAGGGTAGCGCGAACAGATTGGGCGGAGCGCCGCCGATGTGGGCATAACCCTTGGCCGCGACGTGCTTCGGCGTCGCGGCAATCAGCGCCTGGGTATAGGGGTGGGCGGGCCGGTTGAAGATCGCCCGCACCGGCCCCTGTTCGACGATGGTACCGGCAAACATCACCGCCACCCGGGTGCAGTAATGCGCGACGATCCCGAGATCGTGGGTGATGATCATCGCTGCCATGCGTCGGGCCCGGACCAGGCCGATCAGCAGGTCGAGAATTTGCGCCTGGACGGTCACGTCGAGGCCGGTCGTCGGCTCGTCGGCGATCAGCAGCCGCGGACCATTGACCAGCGCCATGGCGATCAGCACGCGCTGCGCCATCCCACCCGACAATTCGTGCGGCCAGGCCCGCGCCCGCTGCGCCGGGTCCGGGATGCCGACCGTGCCCAGCATGTCGACCGCCTTTTGTCGTGCTTCGTCCTCGCTGAGGTCATGGTGCGCCCGCTGGATCCGTATCAACTGATCGCCGATCCGTTTCAAAGGATCGAGCGACGTCTTCGGCGATTGAACGATCAAGGTGATCTGGTCGCCGCGCATGCGATTCAGCTGGTCGGTCGGCAGGGCGACGAGGTCGACGCCGTTGAAGTGGGCACTGCCACCGACGATCTTCGCATTGGGCGGTAGGAGACCCATGATGGACATCGCCGTCAGTGATTTTCCTGCGCCGGTCTCGCCGACGATGCCGACGATTTCGCCCTCGTCGACGCTGAACGTCACGCCGTTAAGGGCACTGGCGACCCGTACCCTGTTGCCAAGGTCGCGCGTGATGAAGTGCGTCCGCAGATTCGCGACCTCGAGCAGGCTCATCGGGCCGCCGTTCGCCGCTTGGGGTCGAGCAAGTCCTGCAGACCGTCGCCGAGAAGATTGAAACCAAGCACCACTCCGACCAGGGCGAGGCCGGGAAAAGTCGCCACCCACCATTCGCCGCTGATGATGTATTCCGCGCCTTGCCGGATCATCGCCCCCCACTCCGGCGTCGGCGGCTGAATGCCCACGCCGATGAAGGCGAGTGTGGCGCTGATGCGGACGGCCCAGGCCATGCGGACGGCGATCAGGGCGGTGGCGCCGCGGATGGCATTGGGCAGCAAGTGGACGAACAGAATGCGCCAGGTCGGATTGCCGGCGGCGATCGCCGACTCGATGAAGGCGCTGGAGCGCAGCGCCAGAACCTCGGCGCGGACGACCCGGGCAAAGATCGGCGAATCGAGAACGCCGATCACCAGCACGACGTTAACCACCGATTGTCCGGTTGCCGCCACCACGGCGAGCGCCATCACGATCGAGGGAAACGAACGGACGACATCCATGATGCGGAGCAGCACCTCGTCGACGATGCCTCCCACATAGCCCGCATAAAGGCCGAGCGGCACGCCGATCAGCAGCATCAGGGCGGCCGCCGGAACCGAGATGCCGAATGCATAGCGGGCGCCATAGATGACGCGGGAAAAGACGTCCATGCCGTTGCCGTCCGACCCGAACAGGTACTTCTCGTTGGGCGGCTGCAGCACCTCGAAGGGAAACGCGGTAATGGAACCGAACGGAGTGACGATCGGGGCGAGAACGGCCAGGAGGGCAAATCCGCCGACGATGAGAAAGCCGACGGCGAAGGTCGGGCTGCGCCGAAGCACGCCGATAACCCGCTGGGACAGGAGCACGGCCTCGGGAACGGCGGTCAAAACGGTGCCGGTCATGCCTGCAACGCGCTTCTCGGCTCGAGCAGCAAGACGGCGATATCGGCCAGCAGATAGATCGCCGCCGAGAATACCGCCAGGGTTAGCACGTAGCCCTGCACAGCGGCAAAATCGGAATTGAGGATGGCGTTAAGGCCCCATTGCCCGAGCCCGCCCCAGGCGAAGATGTATTCGAGCAGCGATACCGCCGCCAGCAGGCCGGTCAATTCGCCGGCAACGAAGGTGAGAACTGGCGTAAAGGCGTTGCGCAGCGCCACCCGGCGGACGGTGGCCGGACTGAGGCCGGATGCCCTGGCGTAGCGGACATAGTCGCTCGACAGCACTTCTAGCGCGATTGCACGGGTGTGTTTGATAATCGGCGCGGCAACGATCACCGAGAAAATCAACACCGGAAGGACAAGGCGCGTACCAGACGAAAGGGCGGCGTTCCAATTGGCCGTCAGCAGACTGTCGAGAAAATAGCTGCCGGTGAGATCGGGCGGTGGAATCGCCTCCAGGCCGATGCGTCCCATCGGCGGCGGCGCCAGCCGGAACTTGAAAAAGAAGATGAATATTCCCATGAGGGCGAACCAGTACGTCGGCACCGAAAAGCCGAGCAGCGAAACGAACCGGCTGACCTGGTCGAACCACTGGTTCGGCCGCTGCGCCGAGCGAATGCCGACCGGAATGCCGACCGCGGCACCGATGGCGACGGCGATCAGCAACAGTTCCAGACTGGCCGGCAGCCGGTTGGCAATGTCGACGATGACCGGATTGTTCGATTCCCACGACTTGCCGAAATCGAGGCGCGCCAGCTTGCCGACATAAATGGCGAACTGCTCCCAGTAGGGGCGGTCGAGCCCCATGTCGGCGCGCAGGGTCGCCAGGGTCTGTCGATCGGCAAGCGGCCCGGCCAGCATCGCCACCGGATCGCGCTCGCCGACGCGAACCAGCATGAACGTGATGACAGTGATCCCGAACAGGATCGGGACCACCAGCAGCACTCGCCGGATCAGGAACTGACGGAGTCTCACCTCACGGCTCGGCCGAATCGATCGCGCCTAGCTCTTCTTCTCATCGCAAGTTAGGTGCTTCCACACCACGCGGTCGTGCGGGTACCACAGCCAGCCCGTAATGCACGGCACGGTGACAGCATAGGTCTTGGGGAAGTGCGTCAGCACGAAGGTCGCATCGTTGGCATGGATCCGTTGCGCCTCATGGGCCAGCTGATTGGCGCGCTTGGTGTCGGATTCACCGATCATGTCGTCCACCATCCGGTCGAATTCCGGATTCTTGTAGTCGTTGACGTTGGACGAGCCCTGCGAATGGGCGCTGAGGTAGAAGGCATAGGCTGGCGCTAGGACGAACGCGTTGGCGAGATGCGGAAAGAACGGCAGGTCGCGCTTGCCGATGGCCCGCCGCGTGTTCATTTCCGTGCGCGGAATGCGCTTCAGGTCGACGCGAATCCCGGCCTTGGCGAGCGAGTCCTTGGTCTGAATGGCCAACTGCTCCTCCCACCACCAGTTGTCGGCATACTCGAACGTCACGTCGAGACCGCCAGGGTAGCCGGCCTCGGTCAGCAGTTTCTTCCCCAATCCCAGGTCGGTGCTCGCTTTTTGCGCCTCGATATAGGCGTTGCCATGGGCCGGCGCCAGAATCGACCACGAGCGCTCACCAAGCCCGCGGAACACGGCTTCGCCGACGGCGGCGTAATCCATCGCCGCCAGCACCGCCCGCCGCACGCGGATGTCGTCGAACGGCTTGAGATTGGGATTCATACGCAACGTTGCCGCACCGGTGCCGGGAACGCTGTCGACCTTAACGTTCTTGTCCTTAATCAGGTCGACCAGCTGCTGAATGGGCATCTGATCGGCAAAATGAATCTGGCCGGTCTTGACCAAGGCGGCGCGCGTCGCCGGCGAGGGAACCTCGCGGTAGACCACCCGCGTGTAGTAGGGCTTCGGCCCGAAGTAGTTCTTGTTGAGGACGAACACCGCGCCCTCGCCCGGCTTCACCGATTCCAGATGGTAGGGACCGAACCCGGCGGTGGCTTTCTCCTGCCACTTCGTCGCCCACTTGTCGTCGGCGGTCGCATTTTCCTTTTGCACCTTGGAGTCCATCAAGGCGGGAAAGATCGTCGTCAGGACGCGCGGAAAGATGTTATTGGCCGTTCCGAGGGTGAACTTGACCTCGGATTCGGAGAGCGCTTCGACCTTGGCGACGCGACCCACCGTGATCATGAAGGCACCGACCAGCTTGCGGTCGCGCGCCATGTCCCACGAGTTGACCACGTCCTGGGCGGTGAGGTCATTGCCGAAGGCGCTCTTGATGCCCTTGCGGAGCTTGTAGGTGACGACCTTGCCACCCTCGCTTTGCGTCCAGCTCTCGGCCAGATGCGGCTCGACGACGTCGGCGTCGATGACCTCGCGTCCGCTCGCGTCCTTCTTGACCGCGTGTTTGGTCAGCCCCTCATAGACGTTGACCGCCGACTCGAGCGTGCCCGACAACCAGCGATCGGTGTCGAATCCCACCGGCGTCGCCACCGAAGCGAAGATGAACGTCCGCTCCTGGGCGCCAGCACCCGCTGACCCCAACGCGGCCAGGGCGGCAAAAGCCGCGGCTGAAAGCAATACCTTACGATTGGTCACGAATGATCCTCCTAAAAGAATCGGCTGCCAGACGGTGAATGTAAGCTTTTCCGGCCATGGGCAACAGTGTCAACAATTCTGGACCGGCCCAAGACTCCACGGCGCCGGTTCACCCGTTTCCGGCACAATTCCAGGCCGCGGCCGCCCACGATCGGCGACCCGACGATTGGGCGGCCTTTGATTGACACTCCCGCCAGGGGCGCGGAGACTTCGGCCGGAACATCCTTTGGGAGGAATCCATGAGCCTGCTTACGACCCGCGGCGCGTCCGTTGCCGCACTCGTCCTCGTCGCCGCGATCGCCGCCCCGGGCGGTGCCGCCGCGCAATCGTTTGGCACGGTGACGGTCGGCCACAGTACCGACGTCACCGGCCTCAATCCGACGCAGAACACGCAGAAATATCAGCGCCGGGTGTGGAAGCATGTCTTCGATTCGCTGATGGCCTATGACGTGGCCAACAACACCGTGCCGGTCCTGGCCGAACGCTGGGAGCAGGTCGATCCCAATACCTGGCGCTTCCACTTGCGTCGCAACGTCAAGTTCACCAACGGCGAGCCCTTCACGGCCGAAGCCATCAAGGTGGCGTTGGTCGCCAACCAGACGCAACCCTCGCGCAACGCCGGCGCCTTCAGCCGCGTTTTTCAGGAAGCCAAGGTCGTCAACGAGAATACCATCGATCTCGTCACCAAGGCGCCCTACGCCTGGGTGCTGCCGATGATCGGCGACACGCTGTTCGCGGTGCCGCCCAAGTACTACCAGGAAGTCGGCGTTGAGCGGTTCGGCCAGGAGCCGGTCGGCACCGGGGCCTACAAGCTGGAAGCGTGGCGCAAGGGCGACCGCGTCATTCTGGCCGCCAACGGCGACTTCTGGCGCGGCAAGCCCAAGGCTGACAAGGTGGTCTTCTGGGCGATCCCCGACGATGCAACGCGTGCCTCGGCGTTGATCAACGGCGAGGCCGACGTCATTGCCGGTATTCCGCCCTCGCAAGTGGAGCGGATTGAGCGATCGGGCAAGGCCACCATCGTAGCCGGGCCATCGAGCGCGCAACCGGTCTGGATCGGCATGATGACCAATCGCGCCCCCTTCACCGACGCCCGCGTGCGGCAGGCGGTCAACTATGCCGTCAACAAACAGGCGCTGATCGACAAGCTGTTGCGGGGCTACGGCAAAGTGACGAGCCAGGCCTGTGCACAGGACACCGTCTGCTACACCGCCGACGTGAAGCCCTACCCCTACGACCCCGAGCGCGCCAAAAAGCTGTTGGCCGAGGCGGGCGTCAGCAACCCGACCGTCAGCCTGCAAGCCTCCAGCATCGTTCCCCTGCACAAGGAAGTGTCCCTGGCGGTGGCGCAGGATCTGAAGGCCGTCGGCATCAACGTCAACGTGATCGATGAAGAGTGGAGCCAGATGTCGGCCAAGCTCTTCAATGTGCAGAACGGGCGCAAGGACGCCGGCGACATGTTCCTGATCTATGCCGCCGCCGGCCCGGACGTCGAGATGCTGCAACCCGATCTCTATGGGTCGAAGGGAATCTTCAACTGGAACTTCTACGCCAACGATCGGCTTGACGGGCTGTTCCGCCAGGCGGAAGGCGAGCTCGACCTCACCAAGCGCACGGTCCTGTTCAAGGAAATAAACGAGATCATCAATCGCGACGCCCCCAAGCTGTTCCTCTACGAGCCGCTCGCTCTGTGGGGCGTCAGCTCCAAATACGCGTGGAAAGCCGATCCCGGCGACTTCTTCTATGCCGAAGACCTGCAGCGCAAGTAGCCGTTGCCGTATCGCGGGCCGGTGGGGCGGGGGCAATCCCCGCCCCACTTGCTTTGCCCCGGTCCCTAACGCCAAGGTTGGACGATGTGGACCTTCGTCGCCCGTCGTCTGATTACCGCCGCCATCGTCGTCTTCGGCGTGGTGACGGCGATCTTCGTCTTGGCGCGCCTGACCGGCGATCCAATCGCCTTGATGATTCAGCCCGGCATGTCCGAAAAGGACGTGGCCGACCTGCGCATCTACCTCGGGCTCGATCGCAGCATCGCCGAACAATATTTGCGCTTTCTCGCCAACGCCGTTCAAGGCGACTTCGGCCGCTCGCCGTGGCAACTGACGCCGGCCTTTCCGCTCGTGCTCGATCGCCTGCCTGCCACCCTTTTGCTGACGGCGGCGGCAATGGCCCTGTCGCTGGTGGCGGCCCTCCTTGTCGGCACCCTATCGGCCCTGTTGCGCGACTCCGCCCTCGATCGCGCCGCCATGGCCATCGTGCTGGTCGGGCAGTCGGTGCCGAGTTTCTGGCTCGGCCTGATGCTGATCCTAGTCGTCGCCGTCGAGTGGCACCTGTTGCCCACCGCCGGCTACGGCACCCTGCCCCATCTGATCCTGCCGGCGCTGACGCTCGGACTTTTCTCGCTCGCCCGTCTCACGCGTCTCGTGCGCTCGGAACTGCTCGACGTGCTGTCGCGCGAATACATCACCACCGCCCGCGCCAAGGGCTTGCCGGAAAGCCTGGTACTGGCGCGCCACGCGCTCCGCAACGTGTTCGTTCCGATCATCACCGTGCTTGCCGTCGATTTCAGCTTGCTGATGGGCGGCGCCGTCATCGTTGAAACGATCTTCGCCTGGCCCGGTCTGGGGCGGCTGATGATCCAGGCGATCGGCCAACGCGACTTCCCGATTCTGCAGGCGGGTGTGTTCCTCATCGCCCTCCTGGTCGTTACCACCAACCTGGCGGCGGATTTGCTTTATGCATGGTTTGACCCGCGTATCCGCTACAGCTGAGCCGGTAACGCGGCCGCGCCGGGGCGCGGCGCGCCACGGGCCGGCGCTGGTGTCGCTGGTGGTCTTCGCCCTGTTAATCCTGGCGGCGGTGACCGCGCCCTGGATCGCCCCCTACGACCCGCAACAGGGACGTATTCTCGACAGCCTGGAGGCCCCGGAACTTCGGGGGAGCGGCGGGCCGCCGCACCTGCTCGGCACCGACTCGCTCGGCCGCGACGTGTGGAGCGGCATCCTCCACGGCGCGCGCGTCTCGCTGCTGGTGGGCGTGGCGGCGGTCCTCGGCGCCGGACTGATCGGCACCGCCGTCGGCCTGGTCGCCGGACACTTCCGCGGCTGGACCGACGAAATCGTCATGCGCCTCGTCGATATTCAAATGGCCTTTCCCTTCATCATTCTGGCGATCACCATCATGTTCATCCTCGGCCGCGGGCTATTGAACGTGATCGTCGTCCTGATCGTCGCCAGTTGGCCGCTCTACGCCCGCGTCGTGCGGGCCGAAACGCTGCGCCTGCGCGAAGCGGAATATGTAGTGGCCGCCCGCGTGATCGGCTGCAGCCGCCTGCGCATCGTGCTGCGCCATGTCCTGCCCAACGCGCTGACGCCCTTGATCGTCATCGCCACTTTCGCGGTGCCACAGATGATCGTGTTCGAGGCGGGGTTGAGCTTCCTCGGCGTCGGCATGCCGGCCAACGTCGTGTCGTGGGGAACATTGGTCGCCGACGGCCGGTCCTATCTCGACCAGGCCTGGTGGATCAGCACGTTCCCCGGTGTCGCCATCATGCTGACGGTGCTCAGCATCAATATTCTCGGCGACTGGCTGCGCGACCGCATCGACCCGCGCCTGCACAATCTCTAACGCGCAACCGGTCGGGGCAGCGCCGCCGGCACCTCGGCCGCCCGCCAGCAGGCGACGGTGTGGTCGGGAACCAGCGCCTCCATCGGCGGCATCTCGGTCCGGCAACGCTCGACGGCCAGCGGGCAGCGGGGGTGGAACGGACAACCCGGGGGTCGCTCGATCGAACTAGGCACCTCGCCCTTCAGGACCATTCGCACCCGCGCGACTTCCACCCTGGGATCGGGCACCGGCGCCGCCGACAGCAGCGAGATGGTGTAGGGATGGGTCGGCTGCGCGAACAGGCGGTCGCGCGGCGCCATCTCGACGATGCGGCCGAGATACATGACCGCCACCCGCGTCGCGATGTAACGGATGACGGCGAGATCGTGACCGATGAACAGGTAGGTCAGGTTGAGGCGGTCGCGCATGTCCTCGAGCAGCGACAAGATCTGCGCCTGGATCGACACGTCGAGGGCCGAAACCGGTTCGTCGGCGACGATCAGGTCCGGCTCGACCGCCAGCGCTCGCGCGATGCCGATGCGTTGGCGCTGGCCGCCGCTGAACTCGTGCGGAAACCGACCGGCGGCGTCGGCGGGCAAGCCGACCAAGTCGAGCAGCGCCCTCACCCGCGCCTCGGTTCCGGCCCGCGTGCGGGTCAAGCCGTGCACGAACAGCGGCTCGGCCAGGATCGACGCCACCCGCATGCGCGGGTTGAGTGACGAATACGGGTCCTGAAACACCATCTGCAGCCGCCGGCGCATCGCCCGCAGGGCGCTGGGGGTGAGACCGGCGAGGTCGACGCCGTCGAACAGGATCCGTCCGGACGACGGCGGTTCGATCTGCAGAATGGCGCGGCCCAGGGTCGTCTTGCCCGACCCGCTTTCGCCCACCAGGGCCAGGGTCTCACCGCGACGGATGGTGAGGCTCACGTCGTCGACCGCCCGCACCTCGCCCACCGCTCGCCGCATCAGACCGGCGGTGATAGGAAACACCTTGCTGACGCAGTCGAGGACCAGAAGATCGCCGCTCACGCGCGAAGCTCCGCGACGAATTCGGCCGCGCGCCAGCAGGCCGCGGCCCGGGCGGGGGCCAACGCCTCGAGGGCCGGCGCCTCGACGGCGCAGCGGGCCACCGCGGCGTCGCAACGCGGGGCGAAGGCGCAGCCGGCCGGCAGGTTGGCGGGGTCAGGCGGCGCACCCCGGATCGGTGTGAGGCGGGTGAGCGGCCGATCAACCCGCGGCACCGAGCCGAGCAAACCGCGCGTATACGGGTGGAGCGGCCATGCGTAGAGGTCGCCCGCCGATGCCTGCTCGACGATGCGTCCGCCATACATCACGTTAACCCGGCTCGCATAGCGCGCCACCACCCCGAGATCGTGGGTGATCAGGAGGACGGCGACGCCGGACCGACTCGACAGACCGCGAATAAGATCGAGAATCTGCGCCTGGGTGGTGACGTCGAGCGCCGTCGTCGGTTCATCGGCGATCAACAGGCGTGGCTCGCAACTGAGCGCCATCGCGATCATCACGCGTTGGCGCATGCCGCCGCTGAACTGGTGGGGAAAAGCCTTCAATCGCCGCTCGGCGTCGGGAATCTCGACCATCCTGAGCAACTCGGCCCCGCGGCTCTCGGCCGCGCGGGGGCTGAGCCCGAGGTGCTCCTCCATCGCCTCGGTCACCTGGCGACCGATCGACAGGACTGGATTGAGCGACGTCATCGGTTCTTGGAAGATGAAGCCGATGCGGGCACCACGGACCCGGCGCATGTCGCGTTCGCTCAAGGTCAGGAGGTCGACGCCCTCAAACAGAACTTGCCCGGCGACGATGGTGGCGGGCGGGCTGGCGAGCAGGCGCATGATCGACAGCGCCAGTACGCTCTTGCCGCTGCCGCTCTCGCCCACGAGCGCGACGGTCTCGCCCGCCGCGACGTCGAAACTGACACCGTCGACCGGAACGATCACGCGCCCGTGCAGGTCAAATCGGGTTCGCAGCCCCTTGATCGTAAGCAGCGTCATATCAACTCGTCATTTCCGCCGCCGCCGTTCCCGCCAGACGGCCGAGGTTGGTCGCCATCAACAGGCCCGAGCCTGAGAAATAACCCCAGCAGGACGGACCGGACAGGCCGCGGGCGCCGCCGCCGCCGGCGAACAGATTGGGTAGCGGCGCCCGATTGGGCCGCAGGACCCGGCCGCTGGCGTCGACGACCAAGCCACCCTGGGTGTGAAAGAACGCGCCGGTCACCTTGACCGCGTAATAGGGTGGCTTCAGCGGCGCCTTCAACGTGAAGTCCCTGCCAAAGGGATCCGTTTTCAGCCCCGCCGCCATGCGCTCGGTCGCCCGCAAAGTCGCGGCGAAGGCCTCGGCGGGCAGACCGGTCGCGCGAACGATCGCCGCGAGCGAATCGCCGCGCTTCACCGCGCCGAGCTCGACGCCGCGACGATAGTCGATTGACTCCATGCCGATCGCGCGACCGCGGTCATCGAAGATATTCCAGACGACGTGGTCCGGCTGGCGCAGCACCTCCAAGGCCTGTTCCGAATAGCCGGCCTCCTCGTTGGAAAAACGCGCGCCCAGAAGGTTGACCTGGATGCCGCCGGCGGTGATCGTGTCCCACATCGGGATGCCGTGCGGATGGGCGACTGCCCCGTGGCCCTGATAACTCCCCATGTCCGCGACAGCGGCGCCGAGCGCCAGCCCCCAGTTCACGGCATCGCCCTTGTTACCGACATGGCCGAAATAGGTGGCCTCGGCGATCTCGGGAATGTAGTGGCGGACCATCGCCGGGTTACCGCCGAACCCGTTGCAGGCAAGGACCAGGGCGCGACAGCCGATGGTCTCGCGCGCGCCGCCCGGCCGCTCGATGGTCACGCCGCGCACGCGTCCCTCGTCGTCGGCAACCAAGTCGACGGCCGTCGCCGCCGCGATGATATCGATCCCCTCGCGCTCGGCCGCTGCCAGCAGTCCGCCCTCCAATTCCGCCCCGGTGCGATTGATTGGCCCATGCATCCGATGGCGCTGGTGGCCGGGGTAAAGGAACGAGGTCAACAGTTCGAGTTCGACACCGAGGTCGTCCATCAGCCAGTCGACCGTCGCGGCCGAAGCCGCCGCCACGGCGTGAACGACCGCCGCGTCGGTCTGGTACTTGGCCTTGGCGAGAATCTCCCTCGCCAGTTGCGCCGGGCTATCGTCGACTCCGTGTTTCTTCTGCAGTTTGCTACCGGCGGCAGGGATCAGGCCGGAGGACAGCGACGTGCTACCGCTCGGCGTGGCGTCGCGCTCGAGCAGCAAGACCTCCGCGCCGCGGCGGCGCGCCGCCAGCCCGGCGCAGAGGCCGCAAGCCCCGGCACCAATGACCAGCACCGGGATGTCCGCCTCGAACCGCTGGCCTCGATAGGCGACCACCGCCATGTTCAAACCCTGGCGAAAAAGGCATCGAACGCGGCGACGCATTCCGGTTCGTCGAGCAGTGGCACATGGCCGCGGTCGCGCACGAGCACGCGGACGAGATCAGGTTTCTCGACCGCCATCTTGGCAAAGGTGTCTGCCGGCAGAATGACCGACAGCTCACCGCGCAACGCCAGGACGGGAAAATGCTTCATCGCGCGATAGCGCTCCCAACTGACCGACGAATAGTCGCGCTCGCGGTATTCGCGGGTGATGCCGGGATCGAAATCGAAGCGGATCTTGCCGTCCGCGCCTTCGGCAAAGACCTGGCGCGCGCGTTTGGCCCACTGGGCATCGCTAAGGCCGGGAAACTGATTGACCCGCATGGTACGCAACGCCTGGGTGGCCGCCGCCCAATCGCCGAACACGGGCGGCGTGTCCAGGTAGTTTCGCACCTGGCCCCGGGCTTCGGTGGTCACCTCTGGGCCAATGTCGTTGAGGATGACCCCGGCCAGCACCCGCGGATTCGTGTGGGCGACCTGCATCGCCACCATGCCGCCGAGCGACGTGCCGATGATGACGACCTTGCCCACGCCCTCATGGGCCAACAACTCGAGCGCGTCGAGGGCGTTCACATCGAAGCGATAGTTCTTGTAGTTGGGGTCGTAGGCGGAGCGGCCGCACCCGCGATAGTCGAGGGCGAGGATGCGGCGCTGTCGCCTCCAGCGCAGGGCGAAGTCCTCGAAGAACCGGCAATTGCTGCTGAGGCCAGCCAGGCACAGGACCGGAACTTTCGTCGACGCTGCCCCGTAGTCGCGATAATAGAGCGACAGCCCGTCGCGGGTCGTGAATCGCTTTTCCTGCATGGCCGCGCCCCCGTCACCGTCCAGTATGGCGGGCGGGCGGGCGCGAAGCGAGGGCATTGCGGGCTCGTCGGCTCAGCTCTTGGGCGTGACCGGCGTGGCGTGACGCTCGGCGATACGATCCATGATCGCCAGTAGCACGCCCGAACCGACGAAGGTGCCGTGGAGGATGGCCATCCACATCAGATCGGTCTTGTCGGCTGTATGGACGCTCATAAAACTCTTGAGCAGATGGATTCCCGAGATCGCAACGATCGAGGCGATCAGTTTGAGTTTGAGGCCGCTGAAATCGACGTGGCCCATCCATTCCGGCCGGTCTTCGTGGTCGCCGGTGTCGATTTTCGAGACGAAGTTCTCATAGCCGGCAAAAATGACCATCAGCAGGAGGTTGCCGGCGAGCGACAGATCGATCAGCGCCAGCACCATGACGATGATTTCCTTCTCGGGGAGCATCAAGACGTTCGGCAAAAGGTGAAGCAGTTCCTGGACGAACTTGACCAGCAGCACCGCCAGCGCACCGACTAGGCCGACATAGAACGGCGCCATGAGCCAACGGCTGGCGAAGATGAAGCGCTCGAGGCTCGTTTCGATCATGTCCTGCAACCCCATCGGCTCGCGGCCGTCGCGACCGCGCCAACCCTTACGGGGGAAGGCGCACAAGGGTCAAGACCCGCGTGGGCTGAAGCCTAGCGCAGAATCCGACGTCGGGACCGCGCAAAAGGCGGGCCTCGCCTTTCGGGCCTTTTCTTTTCGGGCCCCGCCCCCCACAATTAAAGGCATCGACCACTTGGTGGAGGCTTCCATGCGCCCGACCCTTCGTTCGTTCGCTCTCGCCCTCGGCCTTGTCGCCGGTTTCGCGGCCGGCGCCCATGCGGCCGACCCGCGGGCGCTTACCCTCGGCACCGCCTCAACGGGCGGCACCTATGCGATCTATGGCGGCGTCATGGCGACGCTGCTGACCGAGCAGATCAAGATCCCGGTGTCGACCCAGCAGACGCAGGGACCGAACCAGAACATCCTGTTGCTCGAATCCAAGGACATCGACCTCGGCATGACGACCATGGGCGTCGCCCTGCAGGCCTGGAACGGCGAAGGTGCCTGGACCCAGGGGCGGAAGATGCGCAACGTCCGCGCCCTCTTTCCGATGTACGACACACCATTCCACTTCATGGTGACCGAGAAGAGCGGCATCAAGTCGGTGGCCGAGTTGCAGGGCAAATCGGTAGGCGTCGGCCCCGCCGCGGGCACGCCCGGAACTTATTTCCCACTGATGTTCGAAGCGCTCGGCATCAAGGTGACGATCCGCAACGGGCAAGCCTCGGACATGGCCAACCAGTTGGGCGACGGTCTGATCGGCGCCTTTGCCTTCGCCGCCGGCGTACCGATCGCCGCATTCACCGAAATCGAGGCGCAACGGCCGGTGCGGTTCATCAGCTTCACCGATCAGGAAATCGCCACTCTCAAGCAGAAGATGCCCGAACTCTCCGACTCGATGATTCCCAAGGCGACCTACAAGTCCATGCCGGGCGACCAGAAGACGATCGGGCTCTATAACTTCGCCATCGCCCACAAAGACCTGTCGGCGGATGTCGCCTACCGGGTGGTGAAGGCCGTGCTCGACAACAATGCGCAGATGGTCAAAGGGCATGCGGCCTCGGTCGAAACCATCGCCGCCAATTGGAATCGCAATGCGTTCCTGCCGTTCCATCCGGGTGCGGTGAAATACTTCCAGGAAAAGGGCATCACGATCCCGCAAAACCTGCGCTAGGCGTCATGCCAATGACCCCGGGGCAACCGGTGTTCCTGGGGTCTCCTTTCGCCCCGGAGGCATGAGTGTCGAATCCCGCAATCGACACGCCGGCCCCGCCGGCCGAAGAATTCAGCGGCGCCAAGCGGCGGCTCGTCGGCTGGGAGGCGCAGCTTCTCTACGTTGCCTGCGTCGTCTTCGCCGCTTTCCACCTCTTCGTTCTCAACATCCGGCCGATCGACGCGATCCTCTTCCGCGCCATTCATCTCGGCGCTGGCAGCGCCATCGGCTTTGCCCTGGTGGCTTACGGCGCCAAGGCCCGGCGCGACCGCATCGCCTGGTACGACTGGCTGCTAATGGCGGCCTCGCTCGCCTGCGCGGTCTACATCTGGATCAATCTCGAGGCGCTGCAGTTCCGCGCCGGCGCGCTGTTCACCACCGGCGACCTCATCGTCGGCCTCGTCGGCACCATCCTGGTGCTGGAGTTCGCGCGCCGCACCGCCGGTCTCGCGATCGCCATCATCGCCGGCATCTTCATCGTCTATGCCTTCATCGGGCCGTGGCTGCCCGGCGTGCTCTACCATCGCGGCTACAGCTTCGGTCGCTTTTTTAGCTACATTTTCAGCGATCTGGGCATCTTCGGCATCACGCTGGAGGTCTCCTCGACCTTCATCATCCTCTTCGTCGCCTTCGGCGCCTTCCTGCAGCGCTCGGGCGCCGGCGACTATTTCAACAACCTGTCGGTGGCCCTGGTCGGTTGGGCGCGCGGCGGGCCGGCCAAAGTGGCGGTGTTGTCGGGCGCGCTGTTCGGCACCATCAGCGGCTCATCGGTGGCCAACGTGGTGGCCTCGGGCAGCGTCACCATCCCGATGATGCGGCGGGTCGGCTACGACGGCGCCACCGCCGCGGCGGTCGAGGCCACCTCCTCGACCGGCGGCCAGATCACGCCGCCAGTGATGGGCGCCGGCGCGTTCATCATGGCCGAGATCCTCGGCCGGCCCTATTCCGACATCGCCTACGCCGCCATCATTCCTTGCTTCCTGTTCTACGTCGCCTGCTACGCCCATTGCGACCTTCACGCCGTCAAGAACGGGCTGCGCGGCGTACCGCGGGCCGAGTTGCCGCGCCTCCGGCCCATGATGGTGCGCCTGTTCATGCTGATTCCGGTGGCGATCCTGGTGTGGGCCTTCATCAGCGGCTATTCCGCGTTCCGCGCCGCCGCCTATGGGATGATCGCGGCCCTGGTCGTCAGTTGGCTGGTCCGCGAGTACCGCATGGGCTGGCGCGCGGTGCTGGACGCCCTCGACGGCACGACGCGCGAGTGCGTGCAACTGATCGCGGTGTGCGCCGCGGCCGGCATCATCGTCGGCGTCATCGCGCTGACCGGCATCGGCGGCCGCTTTGCCTTCCTGATGCTGCAGCTCGCCGGCGAAAGCAAGTTGCTGGCGATGATCTTCACCATGGTAATCGCCATCGCGCTTGGCATGGGCATGCCGACCACCGCCGCCTACGCCGTCGCCGCTTCGGTGCTGGCCCCCGGCCTGATCAAGCTGGGCGTGCCCCCCCTCGTCGCCCACATGTTCATCTTCTATTACGCCGTGATGTCGGCCATCACCCCGCCGGTCGCCATCGCGTCCTGGGCCGCCGCCAGCATGGCCCGCGCCGACCCGTGGGAGACGTCGTGGATCGCGGTAAAAATGGGCCTCGCCACCCTGATTGTTCCCTTCATGTTTTTCTACAGCCCGGTGTTGCTGGGCGAGGGCGATCTGTGGACGGTCGGCGTCGCGACGTTGACCGCAGCCGTTGGGGTCGTGACGCTGGCGGCGGCGACCGAGGGCTGGCTCAACGGTCCGCTGGCGATGCCGCTGCGGGCCATCCTGCTGCTGGCCTCTCTGGCGCTGATGCTGCCGGAGACGATCACCGACGTGGTGGGCGGCGGATTCGCCGTCGGAATCTGGATGTGGCAGCGCTATCGCCACGGCGCCAACCCCGGCGAAGCCGTACCGAGCGCCGTCAACCCGGCCCGTTCGTAACGTTAAAAACGTTTATCAATTAGTTGATATAAAATGATAATATGATGTCTGAACTGGCATCGTCCGGTTCGCCGGTTGTCTTGGTTGGCAATCTGCCGTATCGGGAACAGCGACGGTCAATCTTCGCCCTGCGCCGGGGGCCCACCACAGAGCGAGCTTGTCCATGGACCACCTTTTCAACGACGGCGTCGCCGACGTCAGTTTTGTCAACGGCCTCGTCCGTATCGATTTCTTTCGCTTCGCCCAGGGCACCGAAACGGAGGGCGATCAGAAGCGCCCGCGGCGCGAACTGGACCATCGGCTCGTGCTGTCGCCCGAGGCCTTCGTCCCGGTCCAATCGGCGATGGCCCAGATGACCAAGCGGCTGGTCGACCGCGGAGTCCTGAAACCGCGGACCGACGAGGCCAAGGGCAAGGCCGACAAGAAAAAGCCCGCGGCCAAGAAATAGCTTCTTAGCGGCCATGACGACGATGCCGCGCCTCGCCATCATCGACGACTACCTCAACAACGCGCTCGGCTACGCCGACTGGTCGTCGCTGCCGGCCGACTGCGCGGTGACCGCGTTTAACGACCACCTGCACGACGAGGACGCACTGGTCGACCGGCTGGCCCCCTTCACCATCATCTCGGCAATGCGCGAGCGGACGCCCTTCCAGCGCCCGTTGTTGTCTCGCCTGCCAAACCTGAAATTGCTCTGTTCGACCTCGCCCCTCAATTGGGCGATCGACGTCGCCGCCGCGGCCGATCTCGGCATTACGGTCTGCGGGTCGCGTCCGCCCATTCCACGCGGCGGTACCGCCGAACTGACCTGGGCGCTGATCCACGCGGCAATGCGCAACGTGGTGGGCGAACACACCGTCATTCGCAACGGCGGCTGGCAACAGCGGATTGGGCGCAACCTGCAGGGCACGACGCTCGGCGTGCTCGGCCTCGGCCGTATCGGCACCCAGGTGGCCAAGATCGGCCTCGCCTTCGGCACGGAGGTCATCGCCTGGAGTCCGAACCTGACGCCGGCGCGGGCCGCGGCGGCGGGCGTCGGCTATGCCGCCAAGCCCGAGTTCTTCGCCAGCGCCGACATCATCACCATCCACATGGCGCTGACGGCGGCGACGGTGGGCGTCGTTGGCGCCGCCGATCTTGCCCGCATGAAGCGGGGGGCGTTCCTGGTCAACACCTCGCGCGGTTTCCTGGTCGACGAGCGGGCGCTGATCCGCACCCTCGAGGCCGAGGCCATCGCCGGCGCCGCCTTGGATACCTTCGACGTCGAACCCCTGCCGCTGGATCACCCGTTCCGCCGGCTCCCCAACGTCATCGTCACCGGGCACGTGGGCTACGTGACCGACAGTAGCTATCGCGTTTTCTACGGCGACACGGTCGAGAACATCCACGCCTTCCTGGCCGGCAAGCCGATCCGGGTGATGAACCCCAAGGCCGTCTTCGACGACCAGAATTCGTGGTTCCTGTAGGCGATGCCGGGACGCCCAGCAGCGCGACCGGGCTAGCGTCCGAGGCGCCCGCGCGGCGCCGGCCGTACCCATTTGTCCGCCGCGCCCGGTTCTGTTAAGTCGCTGACCTCGGACGGATGGGTGGCTGAGTGGTTGAAGGCACCGGTCTTGAAAACCGGCAGAGGCGCAAGTCTCTCGTGGGTTCGAATCCCACCCCCTCCGCCAGAATCATCATAATTAATACATATTTACAAATACTTAGGTCGGATGACCTTTCTTATACCCATCCTCTTACCCATCCGGTATCGTCCGCTTGGCGAGTGCGCCCATTGACGTCTTGAACGGCTAG
>SHVP01000038.1 GCA_009694165.1 Alphaproteobacteria bacterium | reverse complement strand
CCCCGATTTGAGCGCCACCTGAAAGGATGCGCCTGAACCCGACTCGACGCGCTCGATCGTCTCGCCGAGGTATAGCTCGACGCCGAGCGCCCGCATGCATTGCGCCAATACGTTGGCGACCTCAGCATCCATGAACGTGAGCAGGCGTTCGCGACCCTCCACCAGCGTCACCTTGATTCCGAGTGCCGCGAACATGCAGGCGTACTCGCAACCGATAACACCGCCACCCGCCACCAGCAGCGACGGCGAGATGTCGTGGATATGAGGACGGTGTCCGAATCGTAGACGCGCGCGTCGTGGAAGGGAATGTTCGACGGATGGAATGGGTGGGAGCCGGTGGCGATCAGGACAATGTCGCCATGAATGAAGGTTGCCTCGGAGTGGAGCGGTTTGACCGCGATCGTGTGGGTGTCGACGAACGAGGCGACTCCGCGATAGACGTCGACCTTGTGGTTCTTGAGGTTGTTGGCGATGCGCGCGTGTTCGCCTTGCGCGACCAGACGCTCGCGATAGAGAAAGTCGCGCGCCGTCACTTTGTCCTTGAAGGAGAACGTGATGCCATAGAGATCGCGCTGCTTGAAGCCAGACAGGAACAGGGCGGTTTCCCGCAAGGTTTTCGAAGGCAGGGTGCCGGTGTTGGCGGCGGCGGCGGCGAGCATGGTCTCTTTCTCGACGAGGGCGACGCGCTTTCCGAAATAGGCGGCCTGGGCCGCGCCCTTTTCGCCGGCCGGACCGGAACCGATGACCACGAGGTCGTAAGACCTTGCGTCCATCCGCACTCTCCACCGCGGCTCGAGCGCCCGACCGGCCGGTTCCCCTTCGGGCGCCTAGGCGCTTTAGTCTAGCACGCAGGTTGGCCGGCAGACCCTGCTGGTGCCCGTTCGTCGGCGCGTTTCGCTCCGGGGATGCGGTGCCGCGACCCCGGCTGAACCCGCCGCGGGGAGGGGGCGGCTAGAATGGTGTCATGCGCGTTCTCGCCATCCTGACGGTTCTCGTCGGCGGCGCCGTCGCTGCCATGGCGGCGGCGAGCGGCGCCGAACGAAGCGGCTATGCCATCGTTCAGCCGGACGGCACCTTGCGGGTCGACGGGGCGGTCCTTCGGTTGCACGGAATCCTGATGCCCGATTCGGGGTTCTTTTGGGAGTTGCGGCTCTTGCCGGCACGCTTTGCACCGCGGGCCGTATTGGCGCTCGATCAGTTTATTCGCCACTTCGTCCGCTGCGACCTCCGCGGTCAGGCTGAGGACGACGTGATCACCGCGACGTGCCGACAGACCTTGCGCCCGGACGAGGTCGTCGATGTCGCCGCCTGGGTGCTCGAGCAGGGCTGGGTCTTGGCAGGCCCCGACGCGCCGCCGCTGTACCACGTCCTCGAGCGCCTGGCCCGCCACCGCCATGTCGGTCTGTGGGGGACTCCGGTCACGCGCTGAATTGGTGGACGCGGCCTACGCCGACCGCAAGCGGACGAGTTGAACGCCCGACAGCTTCATGTCAGGAATGACGGGCACGAGGGGACCGTTCGATGGATATGAGCTACCGCCAACTTGGTCGAAGCGGCCTGCGCGTATCGCCGCTCTGCCTCGGCACGATGATGTTCGGCGGCCCGGCAAGCGAGGCCCACGCGCTGGCGATCGTCGAAGCGGCGCGCGAAGCCGGGGTCAACTTCATCGATACCGCCAATGCCTATACCGGAGGCGAGTCCGAGCGCATCACCGGCAAGGGCATCGCCGCCGACCGCGAGCGCTGGGTATTGGCGACCAAGTTCACCCAGCCCTTCGGCAAAGGTCCGAACGATCGGGGCGGCGCCCGCCAGGCCGTCCTCAAGGCCTTCGACGACAGCCGCCGGCGGCTCGGCACCGACTATGTCGATATCTATTACATTCACGTCGACGATCCGACGACCCCGCTCGAAGAGACCGTCGACGTCCTCGCGCTCCTGATTACCCGCGGCCACGTTCACCACATCGGTATTTCCAATTTCAGCGGCTTCCGCATCAGCGAGATCGTCCACCTATGCAAGCAGCGCGGCCTGCAGATACCGGTCGTCTGCCAGCCCAACTACAGCGCCGTCAGCCGCACGATCGAGAGCGAAGTATTGCCCGCCTGCGCTTTCCATGGCGTCGGCGTCGCGACATACAGTCCGCTCGCCCGCGGCGTGCTGACCGGCAAGTATCGCCCAGGCGAAGCGCCGCCGCTGGGCAGCCGGGCCGCACGCCAGGATCGCCGCCTGTTGCAAGCCGAGTGGCGGCCCGAGTCGATCGCCTTGGCCGAAAAGTTTGCGGCGCGGGCGCGGCAGCGCAACATGTCGCCGGTGCAGTTTGCGACGCTGTGGTGTTTGAACAACCAGCTGGTGACGTCGGTGGTCGCCGGGCCGCGCACACCCGAGCAATGGCGGGACTACCTCGCCATCCAGGACCACGAATGGCAGGCCGAGGATGAGGCCTTCGTCAACGATCTGGTGGCGCCAGGCCATACCTCGACGCCCAATTTCGTCGATCCGGCTTACCCGGTGCGGGGGCGGGTGCCCCGCAGCGCCTGAGCGCGGCCTTAGCGCGAGGGGGGCGTGTGGTACTCCTTGATGCCAATGCCGGACGGCGGTCGGCCGACGCATCGTCAGTTCGCCAGCGTCACTTCCTCGAAGTTGAAGCGCTGGATATCGTTGCGGAAGCCCTGGACCCGCTTGTTGAGCCCGGTCAGGTCGACCATCTCGATCATATAGAGCATGGCCGCGTTCTCGCTGTTGAGCGCTAGTAGGTCGCTCAGGATCTTGCTCCGCTTCTCGACGTCGAATTCCTGTTCGCCCGCCTCGATCAATTTCATCTCGTCCGCGTTGCAATGATGGGCCGGCGTGTGCCGGCAGGAGAGGTTGCGATAGCAGTCGAGCGCGTCCGCGGTATCGTTGCGGCAGGAATTGGTGAAGATGCCGCCGGAAAAACCCATCGTCGGCGTCCCCGGAGGGACAAACCACTTCTTGAGCCAGTCGGCGAAACTGATGAGTCGCAGCTCGTTCTTGATGCCTGCCGCGTTGCGCTGCGTTCCGACCAACGGGTAGATGTCGGAGTCGGCAGGAAAATTGCCGACGATGATCTCGATCGGCGTCGTCTCGCTCAGGCCGTTAGGATAGCCGGCCTCGGCCAGTAGCTGGCGCGCCTTGCGCGGATCGTAGGTGTAGGGCCGCACCGTTTGGTTGTAGCCAAACACGGCGCGGGTCGCCGACTGGTTGGCGGGCATGGTCAACCCGCGCATCAGGTTCTGCACGATGACTTCGCGGTCGATCGTGTAGTTGACCGCCTGGCAAACCCGTTTGTCCTTGTAGGGCGTGTCGCGCGACACCGAGAACATCCGCCAGCCCATGACCGAAGGCCGCGGCGCGGCGTCGACCTTGTGGCCGGTGTCGGTCAGCTTGTCGAGCGAGTCCATGGCGACGCCGACGGCGACGTCGGTCTGGTTGGAGAGAATGGCCTGCAGCCGCGTCACCTGCTCGGCGAGACTGACCGTAACCAGACGTTTCACCTTGGCCGGCTTCCACGCGCCCTCGAACGCTTCATAGACGACCTGCTCGTTCGCCCAGGCACCCAGCTTGAAGGATCCGGTGCCGGCCGGGTTGCGTGCCGAACCCTCGGGGCCGACATCGGCCCAGTGCTTGGGTGCGGTGATCCAGAAAGTCGAAATCTTGCCCGGCAGGACCGGATTGGGAACCTCGGTCTTGATCTCGACCGTCAGGGGATCGAGGGCCTTCGCCGAGGCGATGTGGGCAACGTTACGGATGTTCGAGCCGCCGACCGTGCTGCGGCCCTTGTCGGACAGCAGATAGGCGGCAAACACCTCGACCGCCTCGGCGGTCAGCGTCTCGCCATGTGAAACTTGACGTTGGGCCGCAGCTTGAGGTGCCAGGTGGTCTTGTCGACATTCTTCCATTCCGTCGCCAACGACTCTTCGACCGTTCCGTTGGCCCGCACCACGGTGAGCGAGTTGTAGAGCGGCGACAGCAGATCGGAACTGGGCGACGAGGTGCCCTGATCGGGTCGGGCAAAGCCCGGCGTTAGCTGCGGCACGGCGACGCGCAAGAGGTCGGTCGGCTGGGCCGCCCCGGGCGTCGCCGCGATCATCATGGCCGCGGCGAGGGCGAGCCCACCCACGGTTGGTGGCGCGGCCCTCCGGACAATGTTCCCCACGGTCATGGTCAACCCCCAAAAGAATGATTCGGGCTGTGAGCGGCCCGAGAAACCAGGAGGCATTGTAAGGGGGGCCGGGGCCGCCTGGGCCACCCGCCGCAGGCCGTCCGCGGCTCGCCGCCGGCCTGCCGGGGCCCGGGGACGGCGAAAAGCGCGGCAAGGATAACCCCCATCCAAGCTGTTGGTGACGCGAGGGACCAGGACAGAAGTTATTATTCCCCTGCCGCACGAAAATGTTAAATCCTGTACTCACTACAGGTTCAAGGCCTCTTTGTGAGGAGGAAGCGCCATGGACCTACCCCAAGGGGAAGGTTTGAGCATCGGGCGCCTGGCCCGGCGGAGCGGCATCCAGGTCGAAACGATCCATTATTACGAACGATGTGGGTTGATGCGGAAGCCGGAACGCACCGGCGGCGGCCATCACACCTATCGCGCCGATGGTAGCGATCGGCTGCGGTTCATTCGGCGGGCGCGCCAACTTGGGTTTTCGCTCGATGATATCGGGCAGCTGCTCGAATTGGCGGGGGACCCCAAGGGGTGCTGCGCCGACGCGGCGGCCATTACTCGGGCGCATCTGGCCACCGTACGCGCCAAGATCGTCGACCTGCAGCGCGTCGAACGGGCGTTGGCGGCGCTTGTGCCGAGTTCCGACCAAAGACTGGGCGGGTGCCAGATCTTGGCCGCGCTATCGGTGCCGACCGAGGCCGACGATTGGGCCTGCGGCTCAGGCCAATGTTCCGCGTAGCACGGTAACCGCACGCCCGGTGAGGACAACGCGGTCGCCCCCTCTCGGCGTGATCGGGATCGCGGTCATGACCCAGTCTCCAGGTCGTCTTCGAGCGCGGCGCTGCTGGCGGCGTCGATCACAAAGTAGGCCGTGCGCGAGCCGAAGCCTGCGCGCGCCATGGCGGCGAGATCGCGCCGGCGCTTCGCCGGGCGCTCGGCAGTCCGATAGGGTCCGAGGCGCTTGCGTCGGGCGAAAGCGACCGCGGCGGTGAGATCGAGATCGGCGGCTTCGCCCCGCAAGCGATCAAGCGCATGGTCGATGTCGGCCGGAGGCACGCCCTTGGCGCGCAGCCTGGCGGTAATGCCGGCCGCCGGAGTCCCGCGTCGCAAGAGAGTTGCCGCCGTTGCCTCGGCATAGGACCGATCGTCAATCGCGCCGGCGGCGTGCAGCTTGGCAACGATGGTGCTGATCCACGCGCGTGCCTCAGCCAAGTCGGCACCGTGCGCCGACGCGGAACGATGAGCCTTGGCGAGGAGCAGGCGTTCGAGATGGGCAGTCGAACTGGCATAGCGGGCGACGTAGCGCTCGGCGGCGGCGCGCAACAGCGCAGCGGTCACCGGCGGCGGAGGCTTGGCCATCAGGTTAGGTTGGCAGCGGCTGCCCAAAAAGCAAACCGGCCCGGCGATGTCGCCGGGCCGGCGACGACGTCGGTGGAGCGCGTCAGGACTTTTTGGCGCGGTCCGAGAACAGATAAAGGATGATGGCGAGGGCGATCAGGCCGACGAGGCCGTTGTCACCCAAACCCTTCACCAAGCCGGTCAGGTTGCCGATGATGTTGCTGAAGAAAGCCGGCACCTGGCCGCCGAACAGAATCTGAATCACGATCCCGAGCGCGATCAATGCCAGCCCGAGTTCGATGATCCGGTAGATCCAGCTCTTAAGTACGCTGATCCAATCAGACATTTTTTCCCCCTTCGTGGTGCCACGACCACCCGGACGGCCGGTAAGGTATGGCGTCCGTCCATGCCCCCGAGCCCGCCAGTCGGCGCATCCCAGAGAGGCAGCATGGTAGGGCGGGAATGCCGCTTGTCAACTAGGCCCCCCACATCTAGGGCCCGTTCGCCGCGAAACTTAGATATGTTGGGGATAGGCAGGTGAACCATGAGCGAGGAAACACAGGTCTTGGCGGCCAACCAGGCGTTCTACGACGCCTTTGCGCGTCGCGACGTCGACAGCATGAAGCGTCTGTGGGCCGAACGGACGGCGGTCGCCTGTACCCATCCAGGCTGGACCGCGCTCACCGATCGCGAACACATCCTCGAAAGCTGGGAGATGATTCTCGGCCAGGCCGGCGAGGTCAGGGTGTCGTGCTTCGACGCGCGGGCGGTGGTCGCCGGCGGGCTCGCCTTCGTCACCTGCAATGAATCGATCGGCAACAATCTGCTCGCGGCCACCAATCTGTTCGTTCGCGAAGGCAGGGAATGGCGAATGGTCCATCACCACGCCTCGCCCGTGGCGCGCGCCTACGTCAAAGAGGGCCCGCAGGCGGCCGATCGCATCCACTAGCGACGGGCGGCGTTCCCCAACCCGGCGCCGTCCTGACCGCCAGGATCGCCCCGTGCCCGGGGGCAGCAGCGGGACGCGCCGAGACGCGCTACCATGCCGGCGTGTTCTTTGGTTGTCCCCCCATGTACCGTGAGGAACGCCATGCCACTCCGAGCTCCCCACGCCGTGTTGCCGCGCGCCAGCCATGACGAGCTGGCGCGACAGGAATTTGTCCGCAGCATGCGCCTGCAGGTAACCGGTCCGCTCACCGCCGGCAACCGCGTCGTCTACGAACAGCAGGCGGCGCCCGCCTTCGTCCGTCGCCATCGTCGGTCACCCGGGAATCGCAGCGAGGTTGCCGAGGCGATGGAGCGGGAGCCCTATTACCAGGCGTGGAGCGCACTGATGCGGACCACCCAGGAGATGCTTTGGGATTCGGTCGGTGCCAGCGTCGAGCGGCAGTTACCGGCGCTGATCACCAAGGCGAAGCCGCCACGGCGCCAACTCGGCTCGCTCCGCCTTGCTCCCGGGCTGCCGATGCCCCGCTACATCGAGGCGGTCGACATCCACGTGATGCCCGGCAATTTCCAGACCGAATTTGCGCCGGATGACGTCTATGCCGGTGCCCTCTACGACCGCGGCGTCTACGTCTTCATGATGGGGCACCTCGGTTCGAACAACGAAGCGCTCGGGACGCTTCTTTGCGGCTTTGTCCGCGGCGACCTGCCGGATTTCAAACCGAAACGCATCCTCGACATGGGCTGCTCGGTCGGGCACTCAACCTTGCCTTATGTCGAGGCCTTTCCCGACGCCGAGGTCTACGGTCTCGATGTCGGTGCGCCGATGCTGCGCTACGCCCATGCCCGCGCCGAGTCGCTCGGCAAAGCGGTCCACTATGTGCAGGGCAATGCCGAGGCGACCGACTTCCCCGAGGGCCATTTCGATCTCGTTGTCTCCCATCTCCTGATGCACGAATGTCCGCTGCCGACCATTCGCCTCATCTTCCGGGAATCGCACCGGTTGCTGGCACCGGGCGGCATCATGCTGCATGGCGACGCGCCGCCGGCCGACGACGTGCCCTACGATCAATGGCTGATGGGGTGGAACGCGCATAACAACAACGAGCCGTTCTCGCCCGCCTCGCGCGAATTCGATTTCGAACGCGAGGCGGTCGCCGCCGGGTTTCGTCCCCAAGATCTGATCGTGTTCGGCCGCCGGGGTCTCTACCTGACCGAAATGTTTGCCAAATCGGGCGCCCGCAGCGCCCGCAAGGCGGCCTAGCCCCCGAATTCCCGCCCCGGGCCCCGGCCCTAGGCGGCGCGAATGCGGGCGCTGGTGTCGTTCAATTCCGGCAGGCCAAGCGCGGCGTTGGTCTCGTCGAGCGAGGCCATGCGATCGAGCCAAGAGCGCGAGTCTCCTGTCTCTTTCAGCGTCTTCAGGAACGACGTCAGCTGACGCACCATCACGCGGATCATCGAGGACGGGAAGATGACGATCTTGAAGCCAATCGCCTCAAGCTCCTTGGCCGCCATCAGCGGCGTCTTGCCGGTCTCGGACATGTTGACCATATGCGGCCCTGGTAACTCGCTCACCTGGCGCCGCATCTCGGCAACCGACTCGACGGCGTCCATGAACAGAACGTCGGCTCCGGCGTCCTTGTAGATCTGCAGCCGCCGCATCGCTTCGGCCATGCCGAGCGGCGCCCGGGCGTCGGTGCGGGCGATGATCTTGAGGTCGGGCGACAGACGAGCGGCGACGGCGGCGCGAATGCGCTCGGCCGCACGCTCGACCGGTTCGATCACCTTGCCCTCCATGTGTCCGCATTTCTTGGGCCATGTCTGGTCTTCGAACTGCACCGCAGAGGCGCCGGCTAGCTGCAGGCCGCGCACGGTGCGCATGACGTTGGCGACGTCGCCATAGCCGGTGTCGCAGTCGACTATCAAGGGAATGGAGGTGACTGCGCGGATCGCGCGCACGTTGGCCTCGACTTCGTGATAGGCGATCAGGCCGACGTCGGGGACGCCATAGATCGCGGCCGAGGTTGCGTAGCCCGAAACGTAGCCGGCGGCGAAACCGGCAAGTTCGGTGAGCCGGAGTTCGAGCGCGGTACCGCCGCCAGGGACGACGATGGCGCCGGGCCGGGCGAGCAGCTCACTGAGAGAGGCGGGACGGGATGGGGGCATCAGGTACTCCTGGGTCAGCGGGTCGCGGGTCGGAACGGGCAACGGCGCGCGACGACGGTCCTGCGGCTAGGACCACATCGTGAGTGGTTTCGGTTCGGCTTTGCCGTCGATCAGGATGGCGTCGACCTTCTCGTTATAGAAGGCGAGCAGACCCATGATCTTCAGCACCTCGGTCTCCGGTTCGGGATAGTACCAGACGAGGTTTTCATGCTTCTTGCCGCCGACGGTAACGTGAAGATAACGGGCGAAGCCCTTGTAGGCGCAGCTCGTCTGCAGGTCCGAGGGCGACAGGACGCCCGCTCGCACGTCTTCCTTGGGGATGTAGTAGCGCGTCGGCAGATGGGTCTCGAACAGGAAGATCGCCCGACGGGTGTCGGCGACCACCTCGCCGCCGACGACCACCTGCACCTGCCGGCTCGACCGCAGACAGTCGATCCGCTTGTAGGGGTCGCGCGGATGGGTGTGGATCTCCTCGTCTTCCTCCAGCCAATGGTCGACCTTGTTCCAATAGAACGCCAGGTGGCCGGCGATGGCCCGCGACGCCGGGATCGGATCCTCGTAGCCCCACACCGCATTCTCGGCGCGATGGTTGCCCACCGTGATCGTCCAGTACGAACAATCGCCTTTGTACGGGCAATGGGTGCGGTGGGTCGTCTTACTCAGATGATCCATCCGCACGTCCCCGGTCGGGAAGTAGTAGATCGGCAGGTGCCCATCCTCGAACAGGATTTTCAGGCGCGTGGAATCGGCAATGGTCACGCCGTTGACGATGGCGCGGACCCGCTTGGGAAAGTCTTCGATGAAGATCTGGTGGCCCTCGTCGCCATGACGGGGCCCCGAGTGGTAGCTGGGAATGCGTTTGTTGGCCGGCGATTCGCGCAACGCCATGACGATCCTCCCTAGGCGGTTTGTCCGCCATCATAGGAAAGCGGGCGTCCGGCGACCAGCGGACAGGGAGTTGTCGCCACGGCGCGCCGCTCCTATAAGGGCGGCTCGTGGCAGGAGTGGACGATGCATCCATCGATTAACGGCAGAGTGGTCGTCATGACCGGTGGCGGGCGCGGCCTTGGCCGGGCGATGGCGCTCGGCCTCGTCGCCGAGGGGGCGAAAGTGGCCATCACCGCCGCCCGCGAGGGGGCCGAGCTCGAAGAGACGGCGGCTGACTGCCGCCGGCTGGGCGGCACAGATTGTGTGCTGGCGCTGCAGGCCGACGTCACCAGGGTCGCTGATTGCGAACGGGTGTTGCGGGAGGCCAACGCCAAGTGGGGCAAGGTTCACGTCGTCGTCAACAACGCCGGCCGCGGCATGACCTACGTCCACGCCAATTTCGTCAAGGCGCGTCCCAACTTCTGGGAAATGCCTACCGATACCGTGCGGATGATCATCGAGACGAACGTCATGGGTCCGTTCAACATGGCCAAGGCGGCGGTGCCCTATCTGCTCGACGCAGGCTGGGGTCGTATCGTCAATGTCTCGACCAGTCTCATCACCATGCAACGCAAGGGCTTCTGGCCCTACGGTACGTCGAAATGGGCGGTCGAGGGTGCCACTGTGATCATGGCGCAGGACCTCGAGGATTCGCCCATCACGGTCAATACGCTGCTGCCGGGAGGTGCCACCAACACCAAGATGATTCCCGGCGACCTTAATGACAAAACGCGGACTGGCGCCGACGGCAATTTGTTCGAGCCCGAGATCATGGTGCCGCCGATCCAGTACCTCGTCTCCGACTTGTCGAACGGCAAACGCGGCGATCGCTACGTCGCCAAGCTGTGGGACAAGACGTTGCCGCCGGAGGACGCCGCCACCAAGGCGCGCTTCCCGTGTCGGCGCAACCGCACCTACTGACATGGGCGATCCGTACGCGTCGATCGCGACCACCGACGCGGCGATCGTCCGCGCCATCGCCGACCGGCTGGAGCTGCGCGCCGCCCATCCCGATCAACGCGCTATGCTTGACCTTTATCTCTCGGACATCGCCTGGCCGATGGGCGCTCGCGTGGTCGAGCTCGGCTGCGGTACCGGGCCGGTGGCGCGCGTTCTCGCCGCCCGGCCGGAAGTGGCCGACGTTCTCGCCGTCGATCCGTCGCCGGTGCTGATCGAGCGCGCCCGCGAACTGGGCGCGACGATCCCGAAACTGCGATTCGCCGTCGGCGACGCGCGGACCCTGACCCTGCCGGCTACTTCCTGCGACGTCGTCATCTTTCACACGGCGCTTTGCCATATTCCCGAACCGGGGCGGGCGCTGGCCGAAGCCCACCGCATCCTGGTGCCGGGCGGTTGGCTCGCCGTGTTCGACGGCGATTACGCGACCGCCACCGTGGCCACGGCCGAGCATGACCCGCTGCAGACTTGCTCGGCCGCCGTCACCGCGCATAACGTGATGGACCGCTACATCGTCCGCCGCCTGCCGGCCATGCTGCAAACCGCTGGCTTCGCTCTGACACGCTGGCGCAGCCACGGCTATGCCGAGATTGTCGATCCGCAGTACCTGTTGGGTCACGTCGAGCGCGGCGCCGACATCCTGGCTGACGATGGTGTCATCGGCCGCGACCTGGCGCAGGCGCTCAAGGGCGAGGCGCGGCGCCGCGCCGCGGCGGGTCGCTTCTTTGGCCACATCGCCTACGCCAGCGCGGTGGCGCGCAAGGGCTAGGGCGAGCGGCCACCGCGGCCGCTGTTCGCCCATGCTATGGTGGCGGATGGACGCCCCGTCGCCGGCGCGGGCGTCGCTCACCGAGGGGACCAGGCCGATGGCCACCGTCTGGCGCCAACTTCGCTTCCTCGCGCTTGCGATGGTTGTCGCCGCGGTCGGCGCCTGTTCCACACTGCGGCTCAGCTACAACTATGCCGACGATTGGGTGCTGTTCACGCTCGACGGCATGCTCGACCTCCGGGACGAGCAGCGCGAGATGGCGCGATCGGCGGTGCGCGATTTTCACGTTTGGCACCGAACGACGCAGCTCGATCTCTATTCCGAGACCGTGCGCACGGTTGCCCCGAAACTCGATACCGGTCTGTCGGCCGCCGATATCCTGGCCATCACGGCGAGCGTCCGCGCCCACATGGCGACGTTGGCCGATCAGGCGGCCGAACCGGTGGCGCGCCTCGCCCTGACGCTTGAACCGGAGCAGGTGACATCCCTCGAACGGGATCTGGCCAAGGGTCGGGCCGAGTCCGAGCGCCGCTACCAACGATCGACCCCCGACGAACGGTTGGGCCGGCGGGTCGAGGGGACGGTCGAGGGCTATCGCCGCTGGATTGGACGTCCCACCGAGCAGCAGCTCGAACGCATCCGCGCCTTCTGGCTGGCCAGGCCGCAGCATTACGCGATGGCGCAGGCCGAACGCGCGGCGCGCCACCAGGCGATCGTCGACACCGCGCGCGACCTCAGCACACGCCACCCGCCGCTGGCCGCCGCTGCGCCCCAGGTTCGCGAGGCGGTCGAGGCGCTGGAACACAGCGGCGATCCGGAACGACGTGCCTATTTCGATCAGCTGTCGCTCGACTTGGCCGCCCTGGCGAGCGAGTTGTTCGCCCTGGCGACGCCCGAACAGCGCCAGCAGGCCAAGCGCGCGGTGCAGGGATTGCACGACGACTTCACCGTGCTCGCCTCCCGCGGCCGTCGCGAACAGGCGCGCCAAGCCTCGAGCGGTTAGCGGACGGGTAGAGGCCGCTAGCTAATCGGACGCGATCGGATCAGATCGCTCCATCCCTGTCTCCTCCCAGTCGGGTTCGCAGGCGCCGATAACCGAGCAGCGCGGCAACGGCGGCGAGGAAGGCGGCAAGGGCAAGGCCGGGTGTGTTGCCCCGGCCGAACATCAGGTCGAGCCCGCGGGTGAGACCGCTCAGCGAAAGCCCGACGAGGATGGCGCCGCCCGCGGCGAGGGTGACCGCGATGGCGCGGGCGCGTCCGACCGTGGTTCGCCGTTCCGACGCCAAGGCATCCTGCCAGCGCAGCAGGCCGGCGATCAGGCGGGTCAACTCATTGGCGATCGCCAGGCCAAAGATCATCAGCGGTAGAATGGTCACGAAAACGAAGGCAAACCCCTTCATGATCGATTGGACCCTTGGGAGCCAGAGTCTGTCGCTCCCGCAAAGGGGAGTCCCGTTCAGAGCACCTTGGACTTGTCCCGGTAGCTCTTGAACTCAACGAAGTTGCCGGCCGGGTCCTTGAGGAACATGTTGCCGACTTCGCCAATGCCTTTGTGCTTTTTGATGTTGGGCTTGACGCGGAATTTTACTTTTTTGGCGACTAGGCGCTTCTTCAGGTCGTGCCACTCATCCCAATCGAGAATCCAGCCGAAGTGTTTGTAGGGTTCGACCTTGGGATTGTCTTTGCTCTTCTCCACCGCTTTCGGCGCCTCGATGACGACGAGTTGGGCGCCCCAGAAATCGATGACGGCATAGTTCTTGGTGCTGGTATCGCGGCGCTCCTTGCAGCCGAGCGTGTTCACGTAAAACTGCCTGGCTTTCTTGATGTCGTCGACGGCGACGGCGACGTGAAAGATCGGATTGGGCATGGCGTCCTCCCTGAGTGGACCGGGGAGAAGGGTACGAGCCCAACCGAGGCCCGGCAAGACGGTGGCGAGGCTCCAGCGCCTAGGACATGCCCATCGCTGGCAGGACTTCGTGGCCCCCGTCCCAGACCATGCGGAGCGCGACATAGGCGATCAGCACCAAGCCGACATAGGCGATCCAGCGGTGGCGCTCGAGCAGGCGGGCGATGATCACGGCGGCGGCACCCATCATAGCGACCGACAGAACCAAGCCGATGATCAGAATGACGGGATGCTCGCGGGCGACGCCTGCCACGGCGAGAACGTTATCAAGGGACATCGACAGATCGGCTGCGACGATCTGCAGCACTGCCTGTCGGAACGTCTTGGTCGGCGCCTGGTTCGCCTCGCTGCCGCCCTCAAGCGCGGCCTCGCCGGCTTTTTCCGCTGCACGGCCCTCGCGGCGGAGCTCGCGCCATAGTTTCCAGGCCACCCAAAGCAACAGCACTCCGCCCGCCAGGGTGAGCCCGACAATCTGCATCAACTGCGTCGCCCCCAGGGCGAAAGCGATGCGCAGCAGCGTGGCGGCGATGATGCCGATAAGAATGACTTTGCCGCGATTGGCCTTTGGCAGTCCGGCGGCGGCCATGCCGACGGCAACGGCGTTGTCCCCGGCCAAGACGACGTCGATGACGATAACCGAGGCGAGCGCCCAGAGTTCGCTGACTAGGTTGGCGGCTTCCATGATCGAACCGTGGCTCTCGCTGCTGGCAGGGGATGGCGCCGGCGCGTCATGTAGGCACCCGATCCGCCACGAACGCGCTACCGATTATTGGAGCGCGATCCCGATGGCGGGCATCACCTCGTGGGCACCGTCCCAGATCATACGGGCGGCCACATAGGCGATGAGAATAACGCCGACATAAGCGATCCAGCGGTGGCGTTCCAGTAGGCGGGCGATCAGGACCGCGGCCGCGCCCATCATGGCGATCGACAGCACGAGACCGAAGGCCAAGATCAACGGATGATCGCGGGCAAGCCCGGCCACCGCGAGAACGTTGTCGAGCGACATCGAGACGTCGGCAACAATGATCTGGGTGGCGGCCTGGCGAAGGGTCTTCTCCCGGGCCGGCGTCGCCGGCACCCTCGAGGGCCGCTTCACCGGATTCTCCTCGGCCCGACCGCCCTCGCGGAGCTCGCGCCACAATTTCCATGCGACCCAGAGGAGGAGGACGCCGCCGGCCAAGGTGAGGCCGATGATCTGCATGAGTTGGGTGGCCGCCAGCGCAAAGACGATCCGGAGGACGGTCGCCGCCAGAATGCCGACGAAGATGACTTTTGCGCGCTGCGCGCGGTAAGCCAGCGGCCGCCATGCCGACGGCGATGGCGTTGTCCCCGGAGAGGACGACGTTGATGAGGATCACCGATCCCAGCGTCCATGCGCTATCGAACAGGCCGGACAACCAGGTGACATCGAGCATCGAGCGTCCTTGATCTGGCGTAGTCTGCCGGAGGTGGCCGGCGTGGCGACTCCGGCCGGTAGGAGCCTGGGGCGAAGGACAGGAACCTGCCCGAGTTGTGGTGACGGCGCAACCGACCGGATGCGTTTGACCTTTGGTTGCCGACTCTTTGTAATGAGGGCATGCCAGGACCCCACGATGTCGGCGGTAAGGACTTCGGTCGGATCGACCGGACGGACCGCCCGCTCACGCCGTTCGATGTGCGGGTGGACGCGTTGCAGCAGTTGATGGGCGGCGGCGGCGCCCGCCTGTATCGGGTCGACGAACTGCGACGGGCCATCGAGTCGCTGGCGCCGGGCGACTATTATCGGTTCGGCTATTACCAGAAGTGGCTGTCGGCGATGCGCATTCTGTTGACAGAAAAGAGGATCATTCCCGCCGTCGACATCGAGCGCCGCGTCGCCGACCTGCGGGGCCGCCAATGACTATCGCCAACGGTACGCGGGTGCGCGTAAAAGGTGGCGACCCGCCCGGGCACATCCGTACGCCCTTCTATCTGCGCGGCAAGGAGGGCGTGGTCGTCGGCCGCTGGGGCGAGTTCCGCAATCCGGAAGAGCTGGCCTTTGGCAAGCCCGGTTTGCCAAAACGCCCACTCTATCTTGTCAGTTTCCGTCAACGCGATGTGTGGCCCGATTTCCACGGCGGGCCGCACGACTCGCTCTGCGCCGACATCTACGAACATTGGCTTGAGCCGATTCACGCTTAGGGAGGGCCGCCATGGCCTCGACCGGTCACGATCACCACGATCACCCGCCTGACGAATACGGTGCACATCCCGGGGTAACGGACGAGGAGCGGCGGGAGTTCGAGCTCCTGGAGCAGGCGATCCGCGAACTGTTGATCGCCAAGGGCGTGTTCTCCGCCGACGACGTGCGACGCGTGATCGACCGGGCGGCGACGCGCACGCCGGCGGATGGCGCCCGCGTCGTCGCGCGCGCCTGGACCGACCCCGCGTACAAAAAGCGCCTGCTGGAAACACCGAAACAGGCGATCGAGGAGATGGGCTACGACCTTGGCTCGGCCGAGCCAAACCTGGTGGTCCTCGAGCAGACCGAGCGCCTGCATCATCTGGTCGTTTGCACCCTTTGCTCGTGTTACCCGCGCGTGCTGCTTGGGCCGCCGCCCGATTGGTACAAGAGCAAAGAATACCGTGCCCGCGCCGTCGTCGATCCGCGTGGCGTACTCCGCGAGTTCGGCACCACAGTGGCAACGGAGGTCGAGGTGCGGGTCGTCGATTCGACCGCCGACATGCGCTACCTCGTGCTGCCGCAGCGGCCCCCCGGCAGCGAACAGATGGATGAAAAGGCGTTAGCCAAGTTGGTGACCCGCGACTGCATGGTTGGGGTCACGCTGCCCGACCGGACAGGACGGCAGGCGATTGATCTGGCTTCGGGTGCTGCCGTCGCCGATTGAGCTAGCCTTGAGCATTCATCTGCGGGGTACGCCATGACCGAAGCAAAGCACGTTCGAGTTCGCACGGCCGACGGACATCCGATGGACACCTTGGTATCGCCTGCCGGTACCGGGCCGGCGCCGGCAGTCGTCATTCTGCATGAGATATTTGGCATCACCGAGTTCATCCGCTCGCGCCTCGATTTCTTCAACGACCATGGCTACACCGCGATGGCGCCCGACCTCTATCACCGCGTTGCCCCCGGCCGGTCGTTCGACTATGCAGGGCAAGGCTTCGCCGATGCCTTCGCCACGCGCAACCGGCTCGACGACGACCAGTCCGTGGGCGATGTCGGGGCCGCGGTCGAGGTGCTGCGCCGGATGCCGGAGTGCGATGGCGACGTCGCCATCGTCGGCTACTGCCTCGGCGGCCTCTATGCCTACCTCGCCGCCGGCCGACTGGATGCGCAGGCCTGCGTTTCGTTTCACGGCGTCCGCATCGAAAAGAGGTTGGCCGAGGCCAGGCACGTGCGTGTCCCGTTGCAGATGCATTTCTGCGGTCTCGACAAGCATGTTCCCGCGGCGGCCGTCGCCGCGATCCGCGCGGCCCTCCAAGGCAACGACAACGTCGACATCCATGACTATCCGGCGTTCGACCACGGGTTTACCCGGGTCGGCCAGCCGGTCTATGACGCCGCCAGCGCCGAAACGGCGCATCGCCGCCTGTTCGGCTTCTTCGACCGGGTCATGAAGGGCGCCGATTGATTCCGCCGGGCGAGCAAGCAGTCGACTTCAACCGGCTTGGGCCACCCGTCGGCGCTCACGTCGTGGTAGCGGGCGGCTGTGGCGGGATCGGCCGGGCGGTTGTCGCCGCCGCGCTCGCCAGCGGTCAGCGAGTCACGGTGCTCGACCTGATCGTCTCGCACCAGCGGCATCCAGTGCCAGCCGGTGCCGAATTCCTGGCAATCGATGCCCGGGAGGATGCCAGCGTCGCCGCCGCCTTCGCCGAGCTGGGCCGCCGCCACGGGGCAATCGATTCGCTCATCAACCTGGTCGGTTTCCGGGACCGCCTCGCTCCCATCAGTGAACGCGGTGTCGAGTCGTGGGACGAAATCGTCGCCGGGAACTTGCGCTCGGCCTTCCTGATCTGCAAAGCGGCGCTGCCGCTTCTTGGCCGGCACGGCGGAACGATCGTCAACGTGGCCTCTGGACTGGCGCTGCGGGTATTGCCGGGCTACGCGCCCTATGCCGCGTCCAAGGCTGGTGTCATTGCGCTGACGAAGGCGCTCGCGGTCGAGAACGCGCCGTTGATCCGCGCCAACGTCGTCGCGCCCGGTGCCGTGCGGACGGCTTTTCTTGCTGGCGGTACCGGACGTGTCGAGGACGAAGCGGGCGATTGGGATGCGCAATACGCCGCCTACATCAAAGCGATTCCGCTCGCGCGTCTCGGCGAAGTGGAGGATGTGGTCGGGCCGATCCTGTTCCTGGCTGGACCAGCGTCGCGCTACATGACGGGCCAAGTGCTCTACATCAATGGCGGTGGTTTGACACCGTAATCGCTAAAAATCGCCGCGTTTGTCGCAATTTTGGTGATGAATCGGCGCTGCCGTACCGGTCGTGACGAAGCCGACCGGCGGCGCGTGGCATGACGAACATCACACCGTCAACACCTACCTATAGTGTTTTGTTGCAATGGCGCTACAAACGTGGCAAAAATATTGTGATAGCCGTGATTACACCTACTGCCTTTAGTAGGTGACGGTGACTCGCAGGTGAGTACGCGTCTTTTGTTGTGTGCTCTGTGTTGTCTGAAATTGAGAACCAATCTGGAGGGTTCTATGGCTGCTAAGAAACGGAAGAAGGCTGCTAAGAAAAAGCCGGTGGCGCGTCGCAAGACCGCTCGCAAGGCAAAAAAAAAGTAGCTAACGGCAGATCGACTGCGACGACACAGGACACACGTGAGTCGGCCATCGTGGTGTACGACCGTTTTGGTCAGCGCCGGGTCGCCTGACAGTCCTGCGGTCGCAATGCAGTTTCGAAACGGCGGTCCCTGTGGGACCGCCGTTTTCATTTCCGGCGAACCGGGCACCGGCCGCTCAGAAACGCCGGACCAGATAAACTCCCGCCACCACCAATAGGACACCGGCGATCCGGCCGGGGCTTACGCTCTGCTGGGGCAGGCCGAGCACGCCGAAATGGTCCATCGCCACCGAAGCGACCAATTGTCCGGCCAGGGTGGCAATCAGCAGGGCGGTCACCCCGATCCGCGGTGCCAAGCTCAGCGACGTGAACACGAAGAACGCGCCCATCACGCCGCCGCCCAGCCAGAAATACCAGGGCAGGCCGCCCGCCTTGGCCAGGACGGGAAGCGGCAACCGCAACAAGGCGCACAGCACCAGGAGCGCGACCAGGCCGACGGCGAAATTGGTGACGGTCCCCCACAGGCCGTGCCCCAGGTGACGGGCCACCTGGGCGTTCACACTTGACTGCACCGGAATGAGCATGCCGGCGACCAACCCCTGCACCACCAACAACACATTGAACATGGCCCCTCCATGGCGACGGAGGCGTGACCCTAGCCGGTCGCCCACAGCGGGCCAACGACGGCGCGATTTCCACCGCGCATGGCAGACCAGCAGGCGGCGAAGACTCGATGCCCGTCGAGCGCGTGGGGCGACCAGGCGCACAAAAAAAGCGCTGGTGGACGAACGACCCTGCGGGTCGCTACGGTTCACCGTTGTCATGCCGGGAGAATCACCATGAGCGCTCGCAAAGCCCTCGCCTGGAATGCCCCGCCCAAGCTACCGCCTACCCATTTCGTCAGCGGCGAGGTCTACGGTGAAGCGCTGTTCGCCGAGGAACGCAGCAGGATATTCGAGCGAACCTGGCATCTGGCATGCCATGAGAGCGAAGTTCCCGAGCCATTCGACTTTCGCACCCTCGACTATGTTGGCAAGCCACTGCTAGTGGTGCGGGGCGAAGACGGCCGCGTCCGGGCGTTCCTGAACGCCTGCCCGCACCGCGGCGCCAAGATCATCCACGAGCCCTCCGGCAACGCCAGGCGCTTCACCTGCTTCTATCATCTGTGGACATTCGACCCCGAGGGGGCTTGCATCGACATTCCGCGGCCTGAGGGGTATGCCGGCGTCGGACTGAGGAAAGAAGACGTCGGCCTGCGCGAAATTCGTACCGAGGTTCAGTTGGGCCTTGTCTTCATCAACCTTGACGACACGGCGGCGCCCCTGGCCGGCTACCTCGGCGACGCGCTGAAGATTTTCGAGGGACCGATGGGCACGGTGCCGCTCGAAGTCTTTCACTATAGTCGCGCCGTACTCGACGCCAACTGGAAGGGTTGGCAGGAGACCAATCTCGACGTCTACCACGAGTTCATGCACGTGTTGCTGCGGCGCACGCAGATGACCGCCGGCAGCCTGGATGATCGACGGGTGGTCGGCTTCCCGAACGGCCATGCCCACGCCGGCGGTCTGAAAGCGAAATACGAGAACTACAAAGGCATGCAGCAGCGGGCCTCGACGTTGGTCTTGCCGACCATCCAGCCCGACGATTTCGTCTTCGGAACCATCTGGCCGCATGTGGCGCTGCTGGCGCGCGGAACAACCATACGGATCGACGTGGTGACGCCGATCGACGCCCACCGGACCCTGATCGAATGGCGCGGCCTCGGCATCAAGGGCGATTCGCCGGAAGACCGCCAGGTTCGCGTTCGCCATCACAACCAGTATTGGGGCCCGTTCGGCCGCAACGTTCCCGAAGACGCCTTTGCGGCCGAGGCGATCGCCCTCGGTTTTGGGCCCGGTGCATCGCGTTATCAGGTGATTGCCCGCGAAGAAGGTGGTTCGGGACAGGACGACGGCATGTTGCGGACCTGGTATGCCGAATGGAGCCGGCGCATGGGCCGGCCGGCCTCTGACCCGCGCCTCCCCTGATCGTGTCGGCGCCATTCACTCAACGCCGAGTGGCGACGGTGAACCGGCTGGCGCATCCTGCCCTCCGCGGCCGCGTTGCCTCGGCGCCAAGGCAACCGCGAAGTGGTCAATAGGAACGCGCCATAGCCATTACCGAACAAGATATTCGCGACCTGATCGTCCGCAGCTGCCTAGCGCTCGATCGCGAGGACTTTGCCGGCTACCTGGCACTCTGCGCGCCGCCGTTCAGCTATCGCCTCACCGCCTATAGCCCGGAGATCCGCAAGGAGATGGTGTGGATGGAGCAAGATTTTGTCGGGATGAAGGCTCTACTCGAAATGGTGCCACAGCACTTGCGACGTACCGGTTCGCTCCTCCGCCACGTATCGCCCTATCTGATCGATCGTCAGCCGACCGCGGGCGCGGTCACCGCGGTGAGTTCGCTGCTGGTCATCCATACGACCCTGGAGGGGCGCTCGAACCTCTTTGCCGCCGCCCATTACCACGACCGCGTCCTCGTGAACGACAATGCGCCCCTCCTGCTCGAGCGGCGCGTCCACCTCGAAACACGCGATCTCGGTATCGGCCTGCACGTGCCGATCTGATAGTTTGGCCGCATGCGAATGGAACTGAGCCACCGCGATGGTGCGATCGAGTTCGACTGCGCGGCGGGCGAGAAAATTCTATTGGCCGGCCTCGGGGCGGGCCATGTGTTGCCCTATGAATGTGGCACCGGCAGCTGTGGTACCTGCAAGGCCACGTTGAGCGAAGGGTCGGTCGCACCGGGATGGTTGGGCGCGCCCGGCCGCAAGCACATCAAGGCAGATGCCGGCGAAATCCTGATGTGCCAGGCCGAGCCGGCCACGGATTGTCGTTTGGCGGTGCGCGCCCGGGTGACGCCGGCGCCCGATCGGGTGCTGGTACCGGCGCATCGCGAGAGCGTAGTTCGCGAGGTCGTCCAACTCAATCGCGACGTCTTTCGCCTCGTCATCGAGCCGGCTGCGCCGGTCAGCTTTGATGCCGGTCAGTTCATGCTGGTGCAGGTCCCCGGCGTGGCCGGCTACCGCGGCTGGTCGATGGCGCAGTTTCGCCGTCCAGCGGGCCTGTTGATCTTTACCGTCAAGTTGATGCCGAACGGGCAGGCCTCCGCCTGGCTCGCCGGCGGCAGCGCCAAGGGAACGCGAGTCGCGCTGTTCGGCCCCCTCGGGCGGGCCGTTTTCCGTCCGGCTGAGGTCGCCCACCTGCTCTGCATCGCCGGCGGCTCCGGCCTGGCGCCGATGTTGGCCGTTCTCGACCACGCCGCCTCGTGCGGCCACCTACGGCGCCATCGCGCCGAAGTATTTTTTGGTGTGCGAGGGATGGCCGATCTCTATGGCATGGACGAGCTGCTCACGGTGCGCGACGCCTTTCCGGACACCACGTCCCTCACCGTCGCGCTCTCGCATGAATCGCCGACCGCGGCAGCGACGGCGGCCCATCCGAACGTGACCTTCGCCACCGGATTTGTTCATGCCGTTGCCGGCCATGCCATGGTCGGGCGCTACGCCGACGTGACCGCCTATCTGGCGGGGCCGCCCCCGATGGTCGAGGCCGCCATGCGTATGCTGGTCACCGAAGCGAAGTTGCCGGTCAGCCGTATCCGCTTTGACAAGTTCAGCTGAGAAAGGACGACGATGAGTGCGTGGAAGAAGGTGTGCCGGATGAGCGAGATCGAGATCAACGGCATCAAGGAGTTCGACATTGACGGTCACAAGATCGCTGTGGTGCGGACAGCGGACACTGTCTTTGCCATGCCGTTGCGCTGCCCGCACATGGAAGAACCGCTGTCGACCGGCATGTGCGACGGCGAAACGCTCACCTGCTCGTTTCATCTGTGGCAATGGAATCTCAAGACCGGCCAATCGACGGGCGAGGCCGAGATCGATCTGCTAAAATATCCGGTGAAGCTGGAGAACGCCGAAATTTACGTCGACCTTGCGCAGATCCTTTCCTATTCCTGAGGCGTCACCCGCCAGATCGACACCGTTATCCATCCGACCGCGGCAGCGTTCGCGGCGATGAACGAGGCGCGGAAGCAGAGCGTCGCGGCAGCCGCCTGCCCTGGTCAGAGGCTGATTTCGATTCGTGCCTGTAAGCGGGCCTCGAGATCCACGAAATGCAGGTCGTCGTCCGCCACATTCTTCCGCACTAAAATGATGAAG
>SHVP01000037.1 GCA_009694165.1 Alphaproteobacteria bacterium | reverse complement strand
ATCTCGTTGATTGTATTTGTAAAAACAGTCTTTTCGTGGGGTCGCAATTGGACGCGAAAAATGACCCCCTTAATTCCTGTTTTCTAAAATAATATCAATGCCGTAAGGGACTTCCGGGGTGGGGTCAAAGTTGGACGCGATTTCACAGCCCACAGCTAGTCGGTGACCAAGAAGCCGCTGGTCGGCGACTTCCAGGTCGGCTTCGCCCTGATCTTCGAACGCGTCCGCGTGACCTATACCCAGGTCATGCGGACGCGGGAGTTCGAGGCCCAGCGGGCGAACGACTTCTTCGGCTCCCTCAGCCTGTCGATGAAGCTTTAACGAGCAGAGGTATTATATTACCTCATAGAGAAAATGCCTGGTTTTCTTGGGTTCGTCGTTGACACCCGCGCGAAATCTGCAATAGTCCGCGCCCTCGACCGGCCCTTTTAAGGGGCTGGTCCCTATTCAAGAGCGCGAGCGATGAAGACCTATTCCGCCAAGCCGGCAGAGGCCGCGAAGGCCAAGAAATGGGTGCTGGTCGACGCCGATGGCGTCGTGCTCGGCCGACTGGCCTCGATCCTGGCCATGCGGCTCCGGGGCAAGCACCTGCCCACCTTCACCCCCCATGTCGACACCGGGGACAACGTCATCGTCATCAACGCCGAGAAGGTGAAGCTCACCGGGCGGAAGCTGACGGACAAGGTGTTCTACCATCACACCGGCCATCCCGGCGGCATCAAGGGCCAGACCATGGCCCAGCGCCTCGGCGGCTCGTTCCCCGAGCGGGTGATCATCAAGGCGGTCGAGCGCATGCTGGCGCGGGGTCCGCTCGGTCGCCGTCTGATGGGCAATCTCAAGGTCTATGCCGGCGCGAGCCATCCGCACGAGGCCCAGCAGCCGGTGAAGCTCGACGTCGCCGCGATGAACGCCAAGAACAAGAGGAGCATCTGAGATGGCCGACCTTAAGGAGGCGCTCCAGGGGCTCAAGCCGGATGCCGCGGCAATCGTCGCGGTCCAGCCGAAGCTCGACGCCAAGGGCCGCGCCTATGCCACCGGCCGGCGCAAGGACGCCGTCGCCCGCGTCTGGATCAAGCCGGGCATCGGCCGCGTCACCGTCAACGACCGGGACATCAAGGAATACTTCGCCCGCCCCGTTCTCCGCATGCTGCTGGCCCAGCCCTTCGAGGTCGCCAACCGCAAGGAGCAGTACGACGTCTGGTGCACGGTCAAGGGCGGCGGCCTCTCCGGCCAGGCCGGCGCGGTCCGTCACGGCATCAGCCGCGCGCTGACCAACTTCGAGCCGGGCCTGCGTCCGGTCCTGAAGCGCGGCGGGTTCCTCACCCGCGACAGCCGCGTCGTCGAGCGCAAGAAGTACGGCCGCGCCAAGGCGCGCCGCAGCTTCCAGTTCTCGAAGCGCTAGTTTCCGCCATCGCTGGGATCGTTGCGGGGCGCGGACCGAAGGTCTCGCGCCCCGTTCCGTTTGGAGAGACCCGATGAGTCAACGCCGCTCCGGCCTGATCGTTCCCTTCGGCGGCGTCCTGCCGACGATCGCCGCCGATGCCTTCATCGCCGACAACGCCACCGTCATCGGCAATGTCGAGATCGGGGCGGGGGCCAGCGTCTGGTTCGGCGTCGTGCTGCGCGGCGACGTCGGCAAGATCACCATCGGCGCGCGCACCAACATCCAGGACGGCAGCATCATCCACGTCGCCGGCAAGCGCCATGGGACGCAGATCGGCGCCGATTGCCTGATCGGCCATGCGGCGGTCATGGAAGGCTGCATCCTCGAGGACGGCGCCTTCGTCGGCATGCAGTCGGTCATCCTCGAGGGCGCCGTGATCGAGTCGGGCGCCATGGTCGCCGCCGGCGCGTTGATCACGCCGGGCAAGCGGGTCAAGAAGGGCGAGCTCTGGGGCGGCATGCCGGCCAAGATGATGCGCGCGGTCTCGGCGGAGGAGGCCGCCTATATCCCGGCCGCAGTCCGCGGCTATGCCGAGCTCGGGCAGACATATCGGCGGGAGCGGGGTGCCTGAGGCTTGTCGGCCTTGGTCGCCTTGGTTATAACATAGGTTATAACCAAGGCATCCCGATGCTGAAGGTCAAGCTCACCACGGTCGGCAATTCAGTAGGCGTCGCCCTGCCGAAAGAACTTCTGGTGCGCCTCAATCTCGCCAAGGGCGATACGCTCTGCGTGTCCGAAACCCCGAACGGGATCGAACTGTCGGCCTATGACGCGGAATTCGAAGCACAGATGGAAGCCGCGCGCGAGGGGATGCGCGCGTATCGGAACGCGCTTCGCGAGCTGGCGAAGTGACCTGGGAGTGGCTGCTTAAGCGGACGATCATTGCTCTTCATGCGGGGTCGATCGCCGAGCATGGCGGCGGTCCTGGCGTTCGCGACGAAGGATTGCTCGAGTCGGCCCTTGCCCGCGCGCAAGACCTCGCCGCCTACGGCACGCCGACGCCGTTCGACCTCGCTGCGGCCTACGCGTTCGGCATCGTTCGCAACCATCCATTCGTCGACGGCAACAAGCGATCCGGGCTGCTGGCTGCGTATACTTTCTTGCGGCGGAACGGACGGAAGCTCGGCGCGTCGGAAGTCGAGGCGGTGACAGGCTTCCTAAAACTCGCTTCGGGCGATCTGGCCGAAGCGGAGTTGGCGTCGTGGTTCGAACGAAACTCTCAGCCGATCAAGTGACGCCTACTGCCCCTTGACCGTGACGTAGGATCCGGGCGCGTTCTCGATCGGCTTCAGCTTGCCGTCGCCCGGCTGACGGGCCGGGACCTCGCCGCCGGAGAACTTCCCCAGCCACTTCCTCCACTCCGGCCACCAGGAGCCCGGGTGCTGGGTGGCGCTCTCGAGCCACGCCTCGGGCGTTTCGGCTTTCCGGTCGTTGGTCCAGTAGCCGTACTTCTCCGGCACCGGCGGGTTGACCACGCCGGCGATGTGGCCGGAGCCCGACAGCACGAACTTGATCGGCCCCTGGTAGATCTTGGTCGCGGCGAAGGTCGACCGCCAGGGCGCGATGTGGTCTTCCTTCGTCGACAGGATGAAGGTCGGCGTCTTGATCCGCGTCAGGTCGATCGGAACGTTGCCGAGCCGGATCGCGCCGGGCTCCACCAGCTTGTTCTCCTGGTACATCTTGCGGAGATAGAAGCTGTGCATCGCTGCCGGCATCCGCGTCGAATCGGCGTTCCAGTAAAGGAGATCGAAGGGGAACGGGTCCTTGCCGAGCAGGTAGTTGTTGACGACGAACGACCAGATCAGGTCGTTGGCGCGCAGCATGTTGAAGGTATTCGCCATGGCGCCGCCGTCGAGATAGCCGCCCCCCTTCTCCATCTTGGCCTCGAGCGCCTGCAGCTGCTCCTCGTCGATGAAGACCGCGAGCTCGCCGGCCTCGGCGAAATCCACCATGGTGGTGAAGTAGGTGATGCTGGGGATGCGCCTGTCGTTCTTGGCCGCCATGTAGGAGAGGGCGGAGGCCATCAGCGTGCCGCCGATGCAGTAGCCGATGACGTTGACCTCCTTCTCTCCGGTCGCCTTCTCGATCGCATCCAGCGCCGCCAGCGGGCCCTCGAACATGTAGTCCTCGAAGGTCTTGTTGCCGAGCTTCTCGTCCGGGTTGACCCAGGAGACGACGAAAACGGTGATGCCTTGGGCGACCGCCCAGCGGATGAACGAGTTCTTGTCGCGAAGATCGAGGATGTAGAACTTGTTGATCCAGGGCGGCACCAGCAGCAGCGGCCGCTTCATCACCTTCTCGGTGGTCGGCGCGTACTGGATGAGCTGCATCAGGTCGTTCTGGTAGACGACCTTGCCTGGCGTGGTGGCCATGTTCCGGCCGACCTCGAACGCCTCCATGTCGGTCATCTTGATCGCGAGCTTGCCCTTGCCGCGCTCGAGGTCCTTCAGAAGGTTGTCGAGCCCCTTCACCAGGTTCTCGCCGCCCGACTCGATGGTCGCGCGCAACACCTCCGGGTTGGTCATCAGGAAGTTGGACGGCGCCATCGCATCGACGAACTGGCGGGTATAGAAGTCGACTTTCTGCGCGGTCTTGGGGTCCAGCCCCTCGGTCTCGTTGACGGTCTGCTGCAGCCAGCGGGCGGTGAGCAGGTAGGACTGCTTGATGAAGTCGAAGACGAAGTTCTCCTGCCAGGCTTGGTCCTTGAACCGGCGGTCGCTCGCGGCCGGCTCGGCGACCGGCGCGGGCGTATCGCCAAAGAAGCGCCGGGTCGCCGTTTGCCAGAGCGACATGTAGTCCTGCCAGAGGTTGATCTGGACCTGGACCAGGCGGGCGGGGTCGGCCATCAGCCGGGTGGTCAGCTCGAAGAAGGCGGTGCCGATGTTGAGCGGATCCGGGTTGGATCCGCCCTGGGCGGCGGTCTTCTCGGCCTGCCGGGCGGCGAACTCCGAAACCAGTTGCCGGCTGCGGTCGGCGATCCGGGTCATGGTCTTGGCAAATTCGACCGGATCGGGGACCTTCACCTGGGGGCCCTGACTATCCACCATCGCTTAGCTCCTGCCGCGCCCGGCCTCGCCTCAAGGGGCGGTGGACCGTCCTCCGGGAAGCGGCTAAAACGGAATCTACTTCTTGTTATTTTCTTACACGATGCCGGCGGTCGGGTCACTCCAGAACGACCGCCAGGGGTCGGAAGACCGGGGCAGGAGACGCTGAATGTCGGGTGCGCGGTCATGGGGTCCGTCGGTCCTAGTGGTGCTGGCGCTCGCCGGCTGTTCGTCGGTGCCAGATGCGGTCAATCCCGTCGAATGGTTCCGTTCGGCGAGCGGCGGGTCGTCCAGGAGCACGGCGCAGCCCAACACGACCGACGCCAAGATGGCCGAGGCCCAGGCCAGACCGACCCCCAATCTGGGGAGCGTCCCTGATCGCCCGACCCGGGCGAGCACGCCGGCCGAGCGCCAATCCTTGACGCAAGGGCTGGTCGCCGATCGCGAGAACGCGAAATACACCGACGACGATCTGCAGCCGAAGATGCCGGCGGCCCAGGTGACGGCCGCCCGTCCAGCCCCGACGTCCGAACCGCCGCGGCCGCCGCCCGCCGCTGCCGCTCAGCCGACACCCCCGGCGCCTTCGGTGCCGGCCGCGCCGCCTGCCGCGGCCGCGCCGGCGCCGCCAGCCCCGGCCGCCCGTGTGGACACGGCAATGACGCAACCCGTGCCGCCTCCGCCGCCGCCGTCCATGCCGCAGGTGGCGACCTCGAGCCCACCGCCTCGTCCGGCGGCCCAGCCGGCAGCGGCGCAACCGACGCTGCCCCCGGCGGCGCCCGCTGCGGCGGTGCGGGCGCGGGCTCCGGCCGCCTCGACGGCCGCGAGCGTCGATCAGATCTACCGACAGCAGCTCGCCCACTCTGAATCGGTCGTTCAGCTCCGCCAGCCGGTGGCCGAGCCGCCGACACCGCCGCCGGCGCAGCCCCGGCGCATCGGCGCGCTGCAGCACACCGCGCGCAAGTCTGCCAAGTCCCAGGTGGCCTATGTCGGGGGCACGACCGGCGCCGCTCCCCTGGCGATCCGGCCGGGCGTGCCGGTGACGGCGATCCGCTTCGGCGAGGGGGCGGCCCGCCTCGGGCCGGGCGACCGCGAGACGCTCGCCCGCGTCGCCGCCATTGCTCAGGAGCTGGGGAGCCGCATCCGCGTCGTCGGCCATGCCGGCCGCCCCGGCGGCAGCGAGGGGCCGAAACGCGAGTTCGCCGAGTTCAGCCTCTCGCTCGACCGGGCCAATGCGGTTGCCCAGGAGCTGATGAAGAACGGTGTCACGGCCGAGCGTCTGGTGATCGAGGCGGTCGGCGACGCCGAGCCCCTGGTAATTGCCGGCACCGCCGCCGAGGAGGCGCCGAACCGCCGCGCCGAGGTCTTCATCGAGTAACCGACCAGGATCCCTACATCGGCGCCGCGCAGCCTTGTTCAGGCTCGCTTTTTCGCCTCCGCGCCGCTATTAGGGGACCCCCTGCAACCGCGACGACGCCGCGTCCGCCGCTGTCCCGAAAATCCCGATGTCGACACCCCTCAAGATCGCCATTGCCGGCCTCGGTACGGTCGGCGCCGGAACCGTCAAGCTGCTCCACGAGCAGCGCGACCTCCTGGTCGGCCGCGCCGGTCGGGCGATCCGGGTGACCGCCGTCTCGGCCAGGTCCCGAGCCAAGGATCGGGGCGTCGACCTCTCGAGCATGCGCTGGTTCGACGACCCGGTCGCGCTTGCGGCCGAGGCCGATGCCGAGGTGGTGGTGGAGCTGATCGGCGGCGCCGACGGGACGGCGCGGCGTGTGGTCGAGGCGGCGCTCGCGAACGGCCGTCATGTCGTCACCGCCAATAAGGCGCTCATCGCCACCCACGGGACGACGCTGGCGCGGATGGCGGAGGGGAAGGGGCTGACGCTCGCCTTCGAGGCCTCGGTCGCCGGCGGCATCCCGATCGTCAAGGCATTGCGCGAGGGACTGGTCGGTAACCGGATCAGCCGCGTCTACGGCATCCTCAACGGCACCTGCAACTATATCCTGACGACGATGCGCAAGACCCGCCGCACCTTTGCCGACGTACTGGCCGAGGCGCAGAAGCTGGGATATGCCGAGGCCGATCCCGCTTTCGACATCGACGGCATCGACGCCGCCCACAAGCTCGCCGTCCTGACCTCGCTCGCCTTCGGCCGCGCCGTCGACTTCCCGGGCGTGCACGTCGAGGGCATCCGCCACGTCTCGGCGCTCGACATCGAGTATGCCGCCGAGCTCGGATACCGCATCAAGCTGCTGGGCATCGCGCGGCAGACCGATCACGGCGTCGAGCAGCGCGTGCATCCCTGCATGGTGCCACTGGAGACGCCGATCGCCCATGTCGAGGGCGTGTTCAACGCGGTGGTCGCCGAAGGCGACTTCGTCGGCCAGACGGTTTTCGAGGGTCGCGGCGCCGGTGCTGGGCCGACCGCGTCGGCGGTGGTGTCCGACCTCGTCGACATCGCCCGCGGCCGCTCCACCCCGACCTTCGGCATTCCCGCCGCCGATCTCGCCACCGAGCCGACCGCGGCGATGGAGCGCCACGTCGGCCCCTACTATGTCCGCTTCATGGTGGTCGACCAGCCGGGCGTCGTCGCCGACATCGCTGCGGCGCTGCGCGACGAGCGGGTGTCGCTGGAGGCGGTGCTCCAGCGCGTCCGCTCGCCCGACGAGGGCGTGCCGCTGGTGCTGACCACCCACGACACCGAAGAGGCGGCGATGCGTCGGGCGCTGACGCGCATCGAGACGCTGAAGAGCGTCATCGAGCCGCCGCGCATGATCCGCATCGAGTCGCTTTGAGACAAGACGAAAGCCGGAGGAACCTCATGCCCAAGACCGCTGCGAGCGAATCCTCGATGGACCGCAACCTCGCGCTCGAAGCCGTGCGCGTCACCGAGGCCGCCGCGCTCGCCGCCTCGGCCTGGATGGGCCGGGGCAACGAGAAGTCCGCAGACCAGGCGGCGGTCGATGCCATGCGCCGTGCGCTCAACGGCCTTGCCATCGATGGCACCGTCGTCATCGGCGAAGGCGAGCGCGACGAGGCGCCGATGCTCTACATCGGCGAGAAGGTCGGTCGTGGCGGTCCGAAGATCGACATCGCGCTCGACCCGCTGGAAGGGACGACCATCACCGCCAAGGGCGCGCCGAACGCGCTCGCGGTCATCGCCATGGCCGAGCACCGCGGCTTCCTCAACGCCCCCGACGTATACATGGACAAGATCGCCGTCGGCGGCGGGCTCCCCGACGGCGTCGTCGACCTCGACGAGGGCCCGGCGAAGAACCTGAAGGCGCTGGCCAGGGCCAAGAAGGTCGACGTCGCCGATATCGTCGCCTGCATCCTCGACCGGCCGCGCCACGCCGAGCTGATCGCCAAGACCCGCGAGGCCGGCGCCCGCATCATGCTGATCTCCGACGGCGACGTCTCAGGCGTGATCGCGACGGCGAAGCCATCCTCCGGCGTCGACATCTACATGGGCTCGGGCGGGGCGCCCGAAGGCGTGCTGGCGGCGGCGGCGCTCCGCTGCATCGGCGGGCAGATGCAGGGCCGGCTCCTCTTCCGCAACGACGACGAGAAGGGCCGCGCCGCCAAGATGGGGATCACGGACCTCAACCGCAAATACGGCCTGCTCGACCTCGCCAAGGGCGACGTCATGTTCGCCGCGACCGGCGTCACCGACGGCTCGATGGTCCGCGGCGTCCGCCGGGTCGGCAACTCGATCCTCACCAGCTCGATGGTCATGCGCTCGAAGACCGGCACGGTCCGCACCATCGAGGCCGAGCACGATCTCATCCGCAAGCCCAGCGCCGACCCGAAGGGATGATGGGTTGACCGGCCCCTTCCTCGGGGTCGAACGCTCGGTCACCGGGCGGCGCTGGCGCGCACGCGCCCTCGGCGACGACCGCCTGACGCTGCAGCTCGCCCAGCGCCTCGGCGTGCCCGAGCTGATCGCCCGGCTGCTCGCCGCCCGCGACATCGGCGCGGAGGAGGCCGACCGCTTCCTCAAGCCGACCCTGCGCGACTGGCTGCCCGATCCCTGCCACCTCCTGGACATGGAGCGCGCGGTCGAGCGCCTGGCACGCGCCGTCCGGGGCGGCGAGCTGATCGCCGTCTTCGGCGACTACGACGTCGACGGCGCCACCTCCTCGGCCCTGTTGCATCGCTTCTTCCACGCCGTCGGCGGGCGGGTGCGCGTCTACATTCCCGACCGTTTGACCGAGGGCTACGGCCCGAACGCGCCGGCGCTGTTGAAGCTGAAGGGCGAGGGGGCATCGGTCGCCGTCACCGTCGACTGCGGCACCACCGCCTTTGCCGCGCTGGCGGCGGCGAAGAAGGCGGGGCTCGACGTGGTGGTCATCGATCACCACACCGCCGAGCCTGAGCTGCCGGAGGTGCTCGCGCTGGTCAACCCGAACCGGCTGGACGAGTCGAGCCCGCACCGGACCCTGGCGGCGGTCGGCGTCGCCTTTCTTCTGGTCGTCGGACTCAACCGGGCCCTCCGCAAGGCCGGCTGGTTCGCGTCGCGACCGGAGCCCGATCCGCTGGCCTGGCTCGACCTGGTGGCGCTCGGCACGGTCTGCGACGTCGTGCCCCTGGTCGGCCTCAACCGCGCCCTCGTCGCGCAGGGGCTCAAGGTCCTTCGCCGCCGCGGTAATACGGGCCTGGCGGCGCTCGCCGATGTGGCGCGGCTCGCGACCGCGCCCGAGGCCTATCACCTGGGCTTCCTCCTCGGACCCCGGGTCAACGCCGGTGGCCGCGTCGGCCGCGCCGATCTCGGCGCGCGTCTCCTCGCCTGCGACGATCCCGGCAAGGCCAAGGCCATCGCCGCCGAGCTCGACCGGTTCAACGCCGAGCGCCAGGCGATCGAGGCCATCGTGCTGGAGCGGGCGATGGCGAAGGCCGCCGAGTCCGCCGGGGATCCGGTGCTGGTGATCGGCGCGGAAGGCTGGCATGCCGGCGTCATCGGCATCGTCGCGAGCCGGATCAAGGACCACTTCAACCGCCCGTGTTGCGTGGTGTCGCTGGACCAGGGGACCGGCAAGGGCTCGGGCCGCTCGATCCCCGGCGTGGCGCTCGGACCCGCGGTGATCGCCGCGCGTCAGGCCGGCCTCCTGATCAATGGCGGCGGACACGCGATGGCGGCGGGGTTCACGGTCGAGGCGGGGCGGCTCGCCGATCTCCGCCGCTTCCTCAACGAGCATCTGGCGCCGCAGCTCGGCGCGCTCGATCCGCGGCCGAGCCTGGGGCTCGACGGGGCGCTGGCGCCGGGGGCGGCGACGCCCGAGCTGGTCGATCTCATCCAGGCGGTCGGCCCGTTCGGCGCCGGCAACGCCGAGCCACGCTTCGCTCTCGCCGGCGTCAAGGTGGTGAAGGTCGACGTGGTCGGCGAGAAGCATGTCTCCTGCGTGTTGGCGGGATCGGACGGCTCCAGGCTCCGCGGCATCGCCTTCCGCTCGCTCGAAAACGGCCTGGGGACGGCGCTGCTGCAAGCCCGCGGCTCGGCCCTCCATGTCGCCGGCAAGCTTCGGCTCGATACCTGGAACGGCCGGCGCCAGACCCAGCTCCATGTCGATGACGCGGCGCCGGCGGGGTGAGAGGGTTGCATTTGCCCGGCGGCAAGGGTAATCCCACCCGCGCCGTCCCCATCGTCTAGAGGCCTAGGACACCAGCCTTTCACGTTGGTAACACGAGTTCGAATCTCGTTGGGGACGCCAGCCTTCAGCTATTTGGATCTGAGAGGGCCGTCGAGGCGCTCCGGCCCCTGCAGGCGGAGCGCTCGACGTGGATCGCCGACGAGCAAGCTCCGCCGCTAAGGGTCGAAGCTACCGAACCTCCTCGACTTCATAGAAGCGCACCGTCCACTGCGCACGCGCGAAGCGATAGCCCGTGCGGTTGGCGCGATAGGCGATCGGGTTGACCTGGTTGTGGATCGGGAACCACACCGCCGCGTCCATGATGCGCTTTTGCGCATCGGCATAAACGGCAGTGCGCTTGGCCGGATCGATCTCACCGGCGCCTTGCTCCAAAAGCTTATCGAGCGCGGGATCGGAGATTCGGCCGAGGTTGAAGCGGAAGCGGCCGGGCTCGGGAATGTTGCGGCTGTGGAACTGGATCTCGAGCAGGCTCGGGTCGGCACTGATCCAGCGGAGCGGGTTGATCTCGTGCGCGTTGGCGAAGACGAGCTCGTCCCAGCGGGGCGCCGTGATCGTCTCGACCTTGACGTCGAACCCGATCTTCTTCAGGTCGGCCTGCGCGGCGACGCCGACTTCCGGCAGCACGACCGCCAGCACCTGCCAGGTGGTCGTCAAGGGTTGTCCGTCTTTGACGCGGATCCCGCCGGGGCCCATCTTCCAGCCGGCGTCCTCGAGCAGCTGGGCCGCCTTCTTGGGATCATAGGGATAGTATTTCTCGGACTCCGGCCAATAGCCGAAGGTCGTCTTCGACAGCGGCCCGAAGGCCGGCTCGATCAGCCCGAAATACATGTCGTCGGTCAGCGCCTTGCGGTCGAAGCCGTGCATGAAGGCCTGCCGCACGCGGATATCCTGAAACACGCCCCGTTGGGAATTGAGCATGACGCCGAAGGGTAGGCCGGACGCGGGCGCCAGCAGCGTCTTGTACCGGCGATCCTGGCCGAGGCGGCGGATGTCGAGGATCGGCGTGAAGTCCGTGATGTCGACCTCGCCGCGCTCGAGGGCTGTGACCCGCGTCGAGGCATCCGGAATGGAGCGGTGGATGACGCGCGCGACCTTGCTCGGTCCCTTGTGCTTGGTGAAGCCCGGCGCCCAATTGTAGGGCTCGTAACGGTCGAGCACGACCTGCTTGCCGCGCTCCCAGTTGACGAACTTGAACGGCCCGGCGCCGACCGGCGCAGCGGCGAAGCCGGCATCGCCCAGCGTCTTCACCGCCGTCGGCGAGACCGGCGACAGCTCGTTCTGGCTGAACGAGGCGATTGCCGGCGCGTAGGGGCGTGTGTAGCGGACCCTGATCTCGTACGGACCGATCACGTCGGAGCCGGCATACGGTCCGAGGACGTCGATCGCCGCACGGCTGCCGAGCTTGGGATCGCGGATCGACTCGAAGTTGAACTTGACGGCTTCCGCATCGAATTTCGTGCCGTCATGGAAGGTCACGTCGTCGCGCAACCTGAGCGTCGCCGACAGTCCATCCGGCGCGACTTCCCATGACTTTGCCAGGCCCGGGAAATAGTTGCTGTTCTCATCCGATGCGACGAGCGTGTCGAAGACCTGGATGATCAACTGGCTTTCATGGCGGGACTGGGTGACGCGCGGATCGAAGGTGCGCGGATTGCCGTCATCCTCGGCCCAGGTGATTGTGAGCCCGGGCGTCTGCGCCGATGCCAGATCGGCTGCGAGCAATAGTCCCGTTGCCGCCAAAAGCGACCGAGTTACGCACATGCCTGCCTCCCGGAGATTGTCTTGCGCCTGATAGACCGAAGCGATTACCGTCGCCATCGAAGCGAATATCGCACCCTCGCCCGACCAGCTATGGCATCGTCGGCGGCGAAAGGATAGACCCGTAAACACTAGGGAATCTCGATGCATCAGTTGACCGGCTATGTCGATCGTTGGAGCGCCCGGCCAGGCGAGCGCATCGGCTTTATGGTATCGAGCGCCGAGGACAGATCCTATTCGTTGCGGTTCGTGCGCCACCTCTGTGCCGATCCAAACCCCGATGGCCCCGGCTATCGCGAGGTTTCGATGCCGACGAGGCTCGACGGCCGGCGCGAAGGCAAATTCCAGGTAGCCAATTCAGGCAGCTACGGGCGCGTCGAAGCGCTGGCGTTGACGCCCCAGGGCGGGCTGCGTCTCGCCGCAACTGCCTGGCCGACGCTGCCGGGCAAGGGCCGCCAGGTTCTGATCGCGATCGACGTAGCGGGCGTGGCCGTCCGCCTGGAGATTGCGGCCCATGGCGGGGCCGCGCTGAGTGTCGGCGGTCATCGTGTCGATGTCTCCGCGCCGATGCTGGCGCGGCGCTGGTATGCGATCGATGCGATGATCGACGTCGCCAGCGGTCAGCTGTCGGTCACGCAGAAGCCGCTCCATCCGGTCGGCACAATTGCCGACGGCGGTCATCGCTCGGCGCAGGCGGACCTGACCGTCATCGCCGGGATCGGACGTGTGCTTATTGCGGCTGAGCCGGAAGGCAATGGCGCGGGCGCGCACTACAACGGAAAGATCGAGCGACCGAGCATCGCGACGCTGGACGGCGCAAGGGTGGCGGAATGGGACTTCAGTAAAGGCATCGCCACCCAGGGCATCGTCGATCTCGGGCCGCAGGCCGCCCATGGCCAGTTGGTCAACCTGCCGGCGCGCGCGATGACCGGCGCTCTTTGGACCGGCGGGGTCCATGACTGGAAGAGCGCGCCGGTGCAATACGGCGCGATCCATTTCCACAACGACGACATGGGCGATTGCGGCTGGCCCGAGAGCTTCGCGCTGGATGTGCCAAATGACTGGCCCAGCGGCTTCTATGCCGCGCATCTGACGAACGAAGCCGGCGAGGATTACATTCCGTTCTTCGTACGGCCGGGACGCGAGGCCCGCAAGGCCGACGTCGCGTTCCTGGTGCCGACCTTCAGCTATCAGGTGTATTCGAGCTATGCACGCCCGGGCCGCGGCGCCGAGATCCGCGAGCGGGCGCAGGCGTGGGGGGCGCTTCTCGAAACGCCCGATCTAAACCCGCAATTCGGACTCTCGACCTACAACTACCATGCCGATGGATCGGGGGTGGCGATTACGTCGATGCGGCGCCCGCAGCTCGACACGCGGCCGCGTCAGATGAGCTTGATGGATCCGTCCGAGAAGGGGTCGGGCACCGGGCGCATCAATTGCGACAGCTACGTGATCGACTGGCTCGATCGCTCCGGCATCGCCCATGACGTGGTCACCGATCACGACTTGCACGAAGAAGGTTTGGCGGCGCTAGAGCCGTATCGCGTGCTGATCTGCGCGCAGCATCCTGAGTACCATTCTCTTCGCATGATGGAGGCGTTGGAGCAGTTTCTCGGAAGCGGCGGACGTCTGATGTACCTCGGCGGGAACGGTTTCTACTGGCGGGCGGAACCGAGCATCGATGCGCCCCATGCGCTCGAGGTGCGCCGTGCGGAGGGCGGTATCCGCGTCTGGGCGACGGAGCCGGGCGAGAGCTACCACCAGTTCGGCGGCGCCTATGGCGGGCTGTGGCGGCGGATCGGCAAGCCGGCGCACCGCCTAGTGGGCAATGGATTCTCGACACAAGGTCGCCATCTGGGCTTTCCCTACAACTTCACCGAGGGCATTCGCGATGCCCGGGTTCGGTTCATGACGGCCGGCATCGAGAGCGCGGCGACACCCGGCACCGCGTTCGGCGAAAGAGGCTTCATGGGCGGCGGCGCTGCCGGGTTCGAGCTCGACAGCGCCGACCCTCGCTACGGCACGCCACCCAACGCCCTTGTGGTGGCCAAAGGCGTCGTCATCCACGACGACTATCGCTGGGTCAACGAGGACATGCTTGTCCACCGCCATCCGCGACCGCAGGAGGACTGGTCCTGTGCCGATATGGTCTTCTTCGAGACGCCGGCCGGAGGCGCCGTGTTCGGCGTCGGATCCATGACCTATGTCGGCGCGCTGCCGCCCGACCGCTATGCCAATGTCTGCGCCAAGCTGACCATGAACGTCCTTCGGCGTTTCATGGACCCGAAGCCCTTCGGATGATCGGGAGCCGCGGATGACCATGCCGTGGTTCCTGCGCCGCGTCGTCGGGATCGTTCCGACGTTGTTCTTGACCTGGACCATCGTCTTCGGCGTGCTGCAGTTCATCCCGGGAGATCCGGTCATGCTGTCGCTTGGCGGCACGCCGGCTAGCGACGAGGTGATCGACAACGAGCGCAGAAGGCTCGGCCTCGACCGGCCGTTGCACGTGCAGTACCTCGAATTCCTTCGCAAGATGGCGGTCGGCGACCTCGGGACCAGCTATCTGACCAAGCAGCCCGTGGGGCAGATGATCGCGGCGCGCGTCAGGCCCTCGCTCGAGCTCGCGCTCGGCGGCTTGTTGGTGGGCATCGTTCTCGGTGTGGCGCTTGGGCTGGGGCCGGGCTGCGGCCGCATGGCTGGGCGGATACTGCCACGATGTCGACGGCCCTCATCGGCGTGTCGATGCCCAGCTTCTGGATCGGGATGCTGCTCATCTACGTTTTCGGGCTGATGCTGGAATGGGTGCCCATCCTCGGAGACGGCATCGATGCCCTGATCCTGCCGAGCATCACAGTCGGGTTGTTCCTGGCCGGGGGGCTCGCCCGGCTCATCCGCAGCGCCATCATCGAGACGATGAGCCAGGATTACATCCGCACCGCCCATGCCAAAGGGCTGTCGGCGCTGCGGATCGTCGCCAAGCACGCGATGCGAAACGCCATCATCCCGCCGATCACGCTTTTGGGCGTGCAGTTCGCCTTCCTCATCGGCGGCGCCGTCGTGACCGAGCGTGTCTATGCCCGCCCGGGGCTCGGCTCGCTGCTGATCGACGCCGTGTTGACCAAGGATATCCCGCTCGTTCAGGGCCTCGTGGTCTATACGACCAGCGCCTACATTCTCATCAACCTCGCGCTCGAGTTGCTCTACGGCGTCGTCGATCCGCGCATCCGGTCGAGGCGGGCATGAGCACGGTTGTCGTCCTGCCACCTCGCCGCCTGATCGCGCGTACCCTCGGTACGCCGGGGGCCGCCATCGGCGTCATCATCCTCATGGCACTCGTGCTCGGCGCGGCATTCGCCCCTTTGCTGTCACCCTACGATCCGAACGCGACACGCGTATGCCCGCGCCTGGCCGAACCGTCCCTCGCTCACTGGTTCGGCTGCGACCTGTTCGGCCGCGATATTCTCAGCCGCATCCTCTACGGCGGACGCCTGTCGCTCGCCGTCGGCCTGCTTACGGTGGCGATCAGCCTGACGGCGGGAACTCTGTTCGGCATGGTGATCGCCTTTCTCGGCGGGCGGGTCGATCGTATCGGCACGAGGCTGCTCGACGTCATGCTGGGCTTCCCGCCGATCGTGCTTGCCATCCTGATCGTCGCCGTGCTCGGCGTCGGCGCGTTCAATGCGGCGCTCGCTGTCGGCATCTCCGGCATTCTGCGTTTCGCGCGGGTGGTGAGGTCGGCGACGCTGACGCTGGTCGGACGGGAGTTCGTCGAGTCGGCGCGTGCCGTGGGCGTCAGCCAGACGCGCATCCTCCGCCGGCATCTGCTGCCGAACCTGATGCCGACCGTGATCGTGCTCGCCTCGCTCGACCTTGGGACGGCGATTCTGTCGACGGCGACGCTGTCTTTCCTCGGGCTCGGCGCTCAACCGCCGACGTCCGAGTGGGGGGCCATGCTCAACGCCGGGCGCGAGTTCATGCGCTATGCCCCTTGGACCATGATCTTTCCCGGACTCGCGCTGTTCCTCGCCGTCATGTCGGTCAATCTGGTCGGCGACCGGCTGAGCCACGTCCTCGACCCGCGGGCGAGCGGTCGTGTCTGACGTACCGCTCCTCACCGTCGACTCATTGAGCGTCGAGATGTCCGGCGTCCCCGTGCTGCAGGACGTCTCCTTCACGATCGCGCCCGGCGAGACGCTGGGACTGGTCGGCGAATCCGGCTGCGGCAAGAGCGTGACCGCGCTGTCGATCATGCGTCTGTTGCCCGTTCCACCCAGCAGGATCGCCAGCGGGCGGATCGTGTTCGACGGAACCGATATTCTAACTCTCGGCATCGCAGCTCTCAGGAAGATCCGCGGTGACCGCATCGGCATGATATTCCAGGAGCCGATGACGTCGCTCAACCCAGTCTACACGATCGGCGATCAGATCGGGGAGAGCCTGATCGTCCATCGTGGCATGAGAGGAGCCGCCGCACGCACCGAGGCGTCGAAACTGCTCGATCTTGTCGGCATCCCGGCGGCCCGCAAGCAGCTCGACCGCTATCCGCACGAGATTTCGGGCGGGCAGCGTCAGCGCGTGATGATCGCGATCGCCTTGGCCTGTAGGCCGCGGCTCTTGATCGCCGACGAGCCGACCACTGCGCTCGACGTGACGGTGCAGGCGCAAATCCTGGAGCTGATCGGCCATCTGCGCCGCGACATCGGCATGGCGGTTCTGCTGATCACCCACGATCTGGGCGTGGTCGCGGAGTTTTGCGATCGGGTGGCGGTGATGTATGCGGGCCGTCTCGTCGAGGAAGCGCCGGCAGAGCGGCTTTTCAGCCGGCCACGGCACCGGTATACCGAAGCGTTGCTTCACACAATGCCGGCGGCGAATCCTCTGGGACGCAAGCTGCCGTCGATCGCGGGAACGGTGCCGGCGCCGGCGGAGCGCGGGATGGGCTGCATCTTCGCGCCGCGCTGCGACTATGCGATCGAGCGTTGCGCACGCGAGATGCCCCCTCTGAGCGCGCCGCCGCACCGCCTTCGCTGCTGGAACCCGGCTGGATGAGGCACAGATCCATGGCACGCCGATGATCGCATTGCTCGAAGTGTCCGCGCTCGCGAAGCACTATGTCGCTCGTGGCGTCACCATTCGGGCGCTCGATGGCGTGGACTTCAGCCTCGAGCATGGCGAGGTTCTAGGCATCGTCGGCGAATCCGGGTGCGGGAAGACGACTCTTGGCCGCACGATACTCCGGCTGATCGAGCCGACGAGCGGTACGATCCGATTCATGGGCGTCGACATAACGCGACTCGGCCGGCGTTCCATGATCGAGCGCCGGCGCGACATGCAGGTCGTATTCCAGGATCCATTCGGCTCGCTCAACCCACGCCATCGTGTGGGTGAGATCGTTGTCGAGCCGTTGGAGGTGCATCGTTTGGGAGACCGCGCCAGCCGCGCCGAGAGGGTTGCCGAGCTTCTGTCTCTAGTCGGCCTGCCGGCGGATGCGGCGAGCCGCTATCCGCACGAATTCTCCGGCGGCCAGCGTCAGCGCATCGCCATTGCCCGCGCCCTGGCATTGGGGCCGAAACTCTTGATCGCCGATGAGCCGGTTTCGGCGCTTGATGTCTCGATCCAGTCGCAGATCATCAATCTTCTCGCCGAGTTGCGCGAGCGGCTGGGCCTGGGGATGCTGTTCATCAGCCACGATCTGTCGGTGATCCGGCATGTCAGCGACCGGATCGCGGTCATGTATCTCGGCCGCGTCGTCGAGATCGCGACGACGGCCGAGATCTTCGCGCGCCCCGCGCATCCCTACACTCAGGCGTTGCTATCAGCCGTGCCGCACACCGATCCGGTGCGGCGGCGCGAGCGAATCTTGATTTCAGGCGAGATGCCCGATCCGGCCGACCCGCCCAGCGGCTGCGCCTTCCACACGCGATGCCGCCACGTAACCGAGCGGTGCACGCGTGAGCGACCGGAGCTGAAGTCGCGAGCGGTCGATGCAGGAGAGGCGCGCGAATTCGCCTGCCATCTCTTCGAGTAGGTCGATCCGGCGGCGAACACCTCCAGCCGGCTGTCGGCGTGACCGTGCCGTTCACCGAAGCGCCGCGCGCCCACCGGATGCTTGAGGCCAGCCAGGTCATCGGCAAGGCGATCCTGGTGATGCGCTAGGCCGGCTACGCCGAGACGCTCCGCCAGATCGCTCGCCATCAGCTCAAGCGGAACCCGTGCTTGATGAGAAACGCCCGGAATGCCGGCCGCTCCGGCATGGACAACTGCCTCGCGGCGTTTTCCGACCAAGGATAGTACGCCACTTGACCATATTCGGCGACATGACGTTGCCGATGCGGGGCGATCGGCTGGCGTTCATGCCGACTTGTGTCATAGGCGGCTAGCTCGGCTTCGAGCCGGGCGTCGTCATAGGCTTCGCGATGGACCACGACGGCGGGAGGCAGCCGCATGGAGACGGCGGCCGTCTTCGCCGGCCTGCCGAAGCAGAACCCGGCAACCGGATAAACGCCGGGCGGCAACTTGAGAGCCTCGGTCACCGCTTCGATGCGATCGCGGATCAGGCTGATCGGACAGCATCCGATGCCGCTGGCCTCGGCGGTCGCCATCAGCGCTCCCATCGCCAGGGCGGCATCGACCGAGGCGTTCAAGAACGTATCCAGATTGTCGTTCCGGTGCGGGCGGCCGCGTAGTCCGCAGATCCGCTGCCCGCGCCGCATGTCGGCGCAGAACACGGCAACATGAGGCGCGGTCCGCATCCATTCGTCCTGCGGCGCCGCCCCCATCACGATCGCGCGTGTGCCGGGGTCATCGACGAGAATGATCGAAAGCTGCTACAGATCGGATTTCGACGGCGCCGACTGGGCGCAGGCGAGCAGGGCCTCCAGCAGGGCGGGCGACAGCTTTTCCGGCCGGAAGGCGCGATGGCAACGCCTGGCCATTTGTGACGCCAATGGAGCCACGAGCACTTCGTCGCCTATCGAATGCGGTTCTATTCCGAACCGATCCCGATACATTTCTCTTCCAGAGCTCATGTCGCTCACTCCGATGAAGGCGGCCTCGCTTGCGCCAGGGTAGCCCAAGATCGACAACGCTTCGAGGCACGCGCCGTACTTGCACGCCACCTTTGATCGGCCTGCCCGCCGCAGGTGGCGACGCGCAGTGCCCTTCGGGCCACTTTCGCCCAGGATGTCGATATAGTGGACGGCCAGTCGCCGCTCGGTCCTCGAGCGTCGGGCTCGCGGCTTCGGCCGCTCGGGGGGAGGGAACATGACCACGGTGATGAGCTGGGATGCGTGGATGACCCACGACGCGGTCGGGCTGGCGGAGCTGGTCCGGCGGAAGGAGGTCACGCCGCGCGAGCTGGCGGAGCAGGTGGCCGCCGGGATCGCCAAGGTCAACCCGGCGATCAACGCGGTGATCGAGGTCTTCGACGACGTCGTCAAGGATCCGCTGAAGGACGGCATGCGCGCGGAAGGTCCCTTCGCCGGCATGCCCTATTTGATGAAGGATCTCGGGCCGACGCTGAAGGGCCGGAAGCAGGAGATGGGCGCCCAGCTCATGCAAGGCAACGTCGCCTCGGCGGACAGCTTCCTCACCACCAAGATCCGCAAGGCCGGCCTCAACATCATCGGCCGGACGACGACGCCGGAGTTCGGCGTCTGCGGCTCGGTCGAGAACCCGAAAGTCTACGTCTCGCGCAACCCCTGGGATCAGGCCTACACCACCGGCGGCTCATCGGCGGGAACCGGCGCCATCGTCGCCAGCGGCGTCATCCCGCTCTCGCATGCGAGCGACGGCGGCGGCTCCATCCGCATTCCGGCCGGCATCAACGGAAATGTCGGCCTGAAGCCGTCGAGAGGCGTGTTCTCGGCCGCTCCGGACGGCTCCGACCTGATGGCGGTGGTCTCCGTGCAGGGCTGCCACAGCCGCACGGTGCGCGACACCGCCGCTTTCATCGACGCGTGCCGGGGAGCGGCGCCCGGCGAGTTCATGCCGTTCTGGGCGCCGGGAGAACCCTATCTCGATCTCATCCGGCGGGACCCGCCGAAACTGAAGATCGCCCTCTCCCACGAATGGGGCGACTATCGCTCGACGCCGCATATCGCGGCCGAGCTGGAGCGCGCCGGTCGTTTCCTCGAAGGCCTCGGCCATCGGGTGGAGTGGAGGACGCCCGATGTCGACTTCCGCGCCGGTTACGCGGCGCAGACCGACTGCTACATCACCAATATCTCGATGAACCTCGAACGGCTCACCAAGCTGCGCGGCCACAACCGGCCGACCGTCGAGGTGATCGAGCCGATGAACGTCAAGATCTGGGAGGCGGGGATCGACCTCCCTTATTCCGTGCGCTCGCAGATGCAGGCGAGCTTCAACCAGGTCACCCGTGGGTTCGGCGCTTTCTTCGAGGACTGGGATGTCCTGCTGACGCCGATCTCGACGCTCACCACCCACCGCCTGGGGACGCTCGACTACATCACCCTCAACGACAAGGACAACGTCCGCGACTGGTTCGCCAAGCTCTGGGGCATGTATGCCTATACGCCGCTCGGCAACCTCTCAGGCATCCCCGGGCTGTCGCTACCGATGGCCCAGCACGACAACGGGCTGCCGCTCGGAATCCAGGCGCTGTCCAGGCAGGCGAACGACGGGCTGCTGCTGCAGCTCGGCGCCCAGATCGAGCGCGCGCTCGGGGGCAAGTGGAACGGCGGGCGCCGACCGGTCGTGCACGTGACGAAGGAGTGACTGCCGGGCGACGGCGCCTCTCGGCATGTAGATGCGGCCGTTGACCTCGATGACCTGGCCGGTGACGAAGCTGGAGAGCCGATCCGACGCCGGATAGAGGTAGGCGCCGACGCATTCGTCGGGGGTGTCGGTGCGCTTCATCGGCGTGATCGCCGGATCGGCTGATCAGGCAGCGAGTGACGGCCGACCCGGAACCGGCCTGACCAAGGTCTGGCTAGACTCTACTCGAGGAGCAGAAAAGGGAAGGGCGGGCTATATCGATCTATCGGGATTGGATATCGGAATTGCCTTGGCGCTGCGATCGGATGATGCGGCGGTTCTACGCGGAAGCTGGCCAGCAGGACATCGAGGTGTCGTTCTTGCTCGCCGTGGGCAATCTTCTACTGGTGTCGACCTACGAACGTCTCACGAAACATGAAGGCTACAACCACCGGCAGGGCTATCGGGCGGCACTGACCGAGGACCAACAGAAGGCGTTCGATGCCCTTCTGTGGGATTCTTTCGTTTCGTCCAAGACGCTCTGGAGAAATGGAGGTCGGGCACCTGAGGTCTGGCAGAAGGGCTCCCTGGACAACGATTGGCTTCCACAGGAACCTGATTGCTGGATTGATCCGAACGGTCGCTATCTGATCGACAAAGCTGCATTTCCGATGGTCGATGTTGGTCCGGGCAAATCTGATCCCGGACTAACCGTCGGGGCAGTCATAGGCATTCTTCGAAATGCCCTTGCCCATGGGGACGTGGTCTTCGCTTCCGATGGCTCGGCTGGGCAAATTGGCCGCGTGGTATTCGTCGCCAGCAAGGAACATCCTGCGAAAATGAAAGGGCATGAATTCGTCGCAACGACTCCAGCCGGATTTAAGGCCCTGATCGAGGCATGGCGAGATGTCCTGCCTCAGTTCGGTTACCAAGCGCCCGATATTGCAGAGTCCGGTAGCACTTAACTTTCCGCGACGGTGGTGGCGCAGGCCAACCAAATTACGAGAGCACGCGCTTCTGAATGTGCGGCATCGTCCATGACACATCTCGCTTGGGGGGCACAATTATGCGGGAAATGCGCCGATGCCGAAAGTGCGGTGAACTCAAACCGCTTACAACGGAGTTCTACAATCAACTATCGACAGATTCCTGGCGAGGCTCATGCAAGGCGTGCATGGCGGCGAACACCAAGAGAAACTATTATAAAAATCCAGCCGCGGTTATAGCGCGCGTCAAAAAATACAAATCCCTGAAATCGCAAGCGGGCGGCGCGATGACTGATGCAGAGACGCACACGATGCGCCATCGCCAAGGGGACCGATGTGGTTACTGCGATACGAAACTCAATGGAGCCGGAGAGTTCGATCACATGATCCCTGTTCGCCTCGGTGGTAATTCGGCAGCGAGCAACATGATTCTTGCGTGCCTAGAGTGCAATCGTGACAAACACGGCAAGACCGCCGAGAAGTTCGTTGCATGGCGTCGGCGCCTTGGGCGGAATGTTCGGGAGGATACTTAGCAGAGCAGAAGGTAATTTGACGCAGCGGTATAGAGTTTGCACGGTGTCAAATCGCGACAGTCAACGAATGTCGACCTCGGCAATACGGTTCTTCGACGTTTCAAGTGGATTTGAGGATGTCGGGTAGCTGGGCTGCGAGCAGGTAGATGATGGTGACGAAGGTAGCGGTTTTGCGATAGCCACGGGCGCGAGCCCGTGCGGCCTGGAAGATGCCGTTCAGGCCTTCGAGGCGCG
>SHVP01000036.1 GCA_009694165.1 Alphaproteobacteria bacterium | reverse complement strand
ATGGTTGGGATCGACGCGTTAATGGGGGCGACGTTCGACAGCGGCAGCGTGCTGGGTGCCTTGCCCGATCCGGTGCTGGCTATCGGCGGCGACCTGCGCATCCGCTACATGAATCCGGCAGCCGAACAGTTTTTCCGCGTCGGCGCCGGTCTGCTGCAGAACGCGACGATCACCGAGATCGTACCTGCCGATCACCCTCTGCTCGGGCTCATTCGCCAAGTCCAGGCCACGCAAGCCGCCGTCCACGAGCATGGCGCCCGTTTCGACACCCACCGGACCGGACCGCATGAGGTCAGTCTGCAGATCACGCCGCTCCCCGAAAGTCCCGGAGCCGTCGTGCTGTCGATGCAGCCGACGGCGATCGCCTCCAAACTTGACCTGCAACTGTCCTCGCGCGGCGTCGCCCGATCGGTGACCGGGATGGCGGCGGTGCTGGCCCATGAGGTCAAAAATCCGTTGTCGGGCATTCGCGGCGCAGCGCAGTTGTTGGAGCAGGGGGCGAGCGGGGCCGATCGGGAACTGACGCAACTCATTTGCGACGAGACCGATCGCATTTGCGCGCTGGTCGATCGCATGGAGATGTTCGCCGACCGCCGCCCATTGGAACGCGAGGCCATCAACATTCATCAAATCATCGAGCACGTTCGCCGCGTCGCCCAGGCGGGATTTGGCAGTCGCGTTGCCTTTCGCGAGAGCTACGACCCGTCGTTGCCACCGGTGTCGGGCAACCGCGACCAGTTGGTTCAGGCATTCCTCAACCTGGTCAAGAACGCCGTCGAAGCGACCGAGCCACGCGGCGGAGAAGTGGTGTTGTCGACTGCCTATCGTCATGGCCTCCGACTCACCCGGCCCGGAAGCGAGGCAAGATTGCATTTGCCACTTGAGGTCGCGGTGCAGGACAACGGGTCGGGTGTTCCCGAGGATGTTCGCGCCCATCTGTTCGACCCGTTCATCACGACCAAGCGTGGGGGCACCGGCCTCGGCCTGCCGCTCGTCGCCAAGATCGTCGAAGATCACGGTGGCGTCGTGGAGTGGGAATCCGAGGCTCGCCGCACGGTGTTTCGTGTGCGTTTTCCAGTCGCTCCAGAAGCGCGCCAGGGGAAGACATGACCGCGGTGGTTCTCATCGCGGACGACGACACGGCGATCCGCAAGGTCCTCGGCCAAGCCCTGGGACGCGCCGGGTATGAGGTCCGGACGACCGGCACGGTGGCTACGCTGTGGCGCTGGATCGAAGCGGGCGAGGGCGACCTCGTCATCACCGACGTGGTCATGCCCGACGAGGATGGTCTCGATCTCGTGCCACGGATCAAGCGCCTGCGGCCGGACCTGCCGATCATCGTCATGAGCGCCCAAAACACCATGATGACGGCCCTGCGGGCGGCCGAGCGGGGCGCCTATGAGTATTTGCCAAAACCTTTTGATATCAATGTATTGACGTCTATCGTTAACAAGTCTCTTGCACAGAAGAAGTTGCCGGACGCCGGGGCGCCGCTGCCGGCCGATGACCTGCCCATAGTCGGGCGCTCGGCGGCCATGCAGGAAATCTACCGTCTGATCGCCCGCTTGATGAATACCGCCCTGACCATATTGATCAGCGGCGAATCCGGCACCGGCAAGGAGCTGGTCGCCCGGGCCCTGCACGACTTCGGGCGGCGCAAGCATCGGCCGTTTGTCGCCATCAACATGGCGGCGATCCCGCGCGAGTTGATCGAGAGCGAGCTCTTCGGCCATGAGAAGGGAGCGTTCACCGGTGCCGCGCTGCGCCATGTCGGCCGTTTCGCCCAAGCCGACGGAGGCACGCTCTTCCTCGACGAGATCGGCGACATGCCGACCGAAGCCCAAACCCGGTTGCTGCGCGTGCTGCAGGAGGGGGAGTACACGAGCGTGGGGGGCACGACATCGTCGCGCGCCGACGTGCGAATCATCGCCGCCACCCACCGACCGTTGCGAACGCTGGTTGATCAAGGGCTCTTTCGCGAGGACCTGTACTACCGCTTAAACGTCGTACCGCTGCGCGTGCCGCCGCTGCGGGAACGCCTCTCCGACCTGCCGGACCTCGTTCGCCATTTTCTCGCGCAGGCCGCAACCGCGGGGCAGGGGCCAAAGCGGCTGACACCCGAGGCGGTGGAGCGCCTGCAAGCCTATCGTTGGCCGGGCAATGTTCGCGAACTTGAGAATCTCATTCAGCGCGTGGCTGTTCTGGTTCCCGGCGACGTGATCGATGTCGATGCGATCGAACCGGCGCTCGCCAAAGAACCGGGCGCGCCCTCGGAACAAGGCGAGGGAAACATGGCCGCCTCGGTGCAGCGCCATCTCGAACGCTACTTCGCCGCGCACGCCAACCATTTGCCACCGCGAGGTCTCCACGGGCGGGTGTTGCGGGAGGTCGAACGACCACTGATCGAACTGGCCCTGCGCGCAACCCAAGGCAATCAGATTCGCGCCGCCGATCTCCTGGGGCTCAGCCGGAACACATTGCGTAAGAAGATCCGCGACCTACAGATTCAGGTGGTCCGCGGCGACAAGTGATGTAATAATGCAACAGTAGCCGGGCGGCGTATCGCCCCTCGTGGTGCAGCAAAGCCTTTGACCACCAAAACGCCTGCCCCAGCCGCCGTCGTGGGCCACAACCCAGTGCCCTCCGACGGTCCGTTGCCGACCGTGGACCGGCATCTCGCCTATGGCTTGGCGTTGCTCACTCCGATGTTGGGCATCGCCACCTATTTGGCGCTCAACCGTACTTGGCCGTTTGACGAGAGTGGGTGGTCGGCGCGGGCGATCGTCATCGCCGACCTTGTCCTGCTCCTCGTTCTTGGGTGGACCGTCCTTCAGCGGGTGATTCGCCTGTGGAGGGAACGGCGGCGCGGCGCGGCCGGGTCGCGCCTCCATCTACGCTTGGCCGCGCTGCTGGCCGTGATGGCCATGGCGCCGACGGCGGTGCTGGCCGTATTCGCGTTCCTGTTCATCATCCAGGGCGTCCAGGCTTGGTTCGCCGATTCGGTCACTACAGCGTTGGACGAATCCAAGCGCGTCGCCCAGGCCTATGTCGAGGATCATCGCAAGACGATCGCCGCCGATGCCGTCGCGGTGGCGCAGGCGATCGGGGACGATCCCAATTTCTTGCAGCGTCCGTTTGTCGTCCGCAATCAGCTCTTGTCGGGTTACGCCGACCTGCGCAAGTTGGCCGAGGCCATCATCGTCACCGGCGACTACCGCATCGTCGCGCGCACGGCGATTGCGTTCTCGCTCGACTCCACGCCGCCCGATTCGGCGACCATCAACCGAGCGCGCAACGGCGACGTCGTGTTTCTTCGTAGCGGCGAGGATCGGGCCCATGCGCTGGTGCGCATCGACGGCCATGACAACTCGTTCCTGCTCGTCGGGCGCTATCTCGACCCGACCGTGCTCGCCTACCTGGACCGCCTCGATAGAGCCCAGAAACAATACAGCGAGCGGCAGGGCGGGCTGCTCGGCATCCAGATCAATTTCGGCATCGTGTTTCTCGTTATCGCGCTGCTGTTGTTGTTCGTAGCAGTATGGCTAGGGCTCCTGATTGCCGACCGCCTGGTTCATCCGATTTCCGGCCTGGTACGAGCCACCGAGCGATTGAGCACCGGCGATTTGACCGCCCGCGTCACCGAGGGAAGAAGCGAAGACGAGTTCGGCACCCTCAGTCGAGCCTTCAATCGAATGGCCGACGAACTGGAGGGCCAGCGCGATCGCCTGATCGAAGCCAATCGCCAGATCGACCTGCGGCGCCAATTCACGGAAGCGGTGCTGGCCGGTGTGTCGTCAGGTGTCATCGGGCTTGACCAGTTCGGTGCGATCAACCTGCCCAATCGGCGGGCTATCGAGCTGCTCGACATCCCGGCGCAGGAGGTAATGGGCAAGCCCTTGGTCGAACTTATCCCCGAGATGGCCGAGCTCTTTGCTGTCGTTCAATCGCGTGACGGTCGGTTGGTCGAGGACGAAATCGATTTGGAACGCCGTAACCAGAATCGCCGGCTGCTGGTCCGGATCGTTGGCGAACGGACCGGTGACCATATCAATGGCTACGTCGTCACCTTCGACGACATCTCTGACCTTGTCGCGGCACAGCGGCGGGCCGCGTGGGCGGACATCGCGCGCCGCATTGCCCACGAAATCAAGAACCCGCTAACGCCGATCCGCCTCTCGGCGGAGCGCCTCCGGCGAAAATATCTCGGCGAGATTACGACGACGCCCGAGGTATTTTCGCAGTGCACCGACACCATCGTTCGTCAGGTCGAAGACATCCGCCGGATGGTGGATGAGTTTTCCAATTTTGCCCGCATGCCGGCGCCTGAGTTCCGCGAGGAAGATGTTGTCGCCATCGCCAAGGACGCCATGTTCGCCGAGCAAGTGGCACACCCAACGATTACGTATTTGTCGGATTGGCCCAGCTACCCGGCGCGCCTCGTCTGCGATCGCCGCCAGATGGGTCAGGCGATCAGCAACATGCTCATCAACGCGGCGCAGGCGCTGGAAGAATGGGAGCAGCCGGTGCGACGGTTTCAGGTCGCCCTAGCCATTCTCGTGCGGGATGGAATTCTCGACATCATCGTCGAAGATTCCGGACCAGGATTTCCGCAGGAGGAACGCTCGCGTCTGACCGAACCCTATGTCACGACGCGAAGCAAGGGCACCGGACTCGGTCTGGCGATCGTGCGCCGCATCGTCGAGGAGCATGGGGGGCAACTGACACTTGAGGATCGCGCGGGCGGTGGCGCCTGTGTCCGCCTGACGTTCGACGCTTCAACGGTCGCCGATCGGCACGCCAGCCACGCGCGGGCGGCGGAGTAGGGCGTGGCCAACGAAATTCTTGTGGTCGACGACGAGCGCGATATTCGCGAACTCGTGGCCGCCCTGTTGGCGGACGAAGGCTATGAGGCCTTCTCTGCCGCCGACAGCCGGCAGACCCTCGCCGCGTTCGAGCTCCGTCCGCCGGCCCTTGTCATCCTCGACATCTGGCTCGAGGGCAGCGAACTCGACGGTCTCGAACTTCTGGAGGTCCTCCGCACCGATTACCCCGATGTGCCGGTCCTCGTGATCAGCGGGCATGGCACCATCGAGACCGCGGTGGCCGCAATCCGCCAAGGCGCCTACGACTTCATCGAGAAACCGTTCACCGCGGATCGACTGCTGCTAGCGGTGCGGCGGGCGATCGAGGCCGCCCGGCTGCGGCGCGAAAACGAAGAGTTGCGCCTGCGTGCAGGGCAGGACAGCGATCTGCTTGGCGAATCGGTTGCCGCGGTGGCGTTGCGGCAGGCCATCGACCGGGTCGCGCCGACCGGAAGCCGCGTTCTGGTCATGGGGCCGCCCGGAAGCGGGAAGGAGGTCGCCACCCGGTACCTGCATCGGCGGTCGAAACGGGCTGCCGGGCCGTTCGTTGTCCTTAACGCCGCGCGGCTCGGTGCCGATCAGGTGGAAATCGAATTGTTTGGCGCCGAGGCTGGCGCCGACAGGCCGAGCAGCCCGCCGCGGATCGGGCTGTTCGAGCGCGCTCATGAGGGAACTCTATTTATCGATGAAGTCGCCGACATGCCGATCGAGACGCAGGGAAGGATCCTGCGGGCGCTGCAGGAGCAGACCTTTACCCGCATCGGCGGCGCACGTGAAATCAAGGTCGATGTGCGCGTGGTCAGCGCCTCCAGCCGTAATCTGCAGTCCGAGATCGCCGCCGGCCGTTTTCGCGAGGACCTTTTTCACCGCCTGAGCGTCGTTCCGATCCGGGTCCCCGCGTTGTCCGACCGGCGCGACGATATTCCCTTGTTTGCCCGCTATTTCATGGAGCGGACCGCCCATCAGCTAGGTCTGCCGCCGCGCGAGTTTGGCGACGATGCCGTCGCGGTGCTTCAAGCCAAGGACTGGCCGGGCAACGTCCGCGAGTTGCGCAACGTCATCGAGCGTCTGCTTATTATGACGCCCGGCCGGCCCGGTACGCGAATTCGCGCCGACACCATGCCGCCCGACGTCGCCGTCTCCTCCTCCCTGGCATTGCGCCAGGCCGGCAGCGGCGAAGTGATGGCGATGCCGCTCCGGGACGCGCGCGAACGCTTTGAACGAGAATATCTGTTGGCGCAAATCAATCGCTTCGGTGGCAATGTTTCACGCACCGCCGCTTTTGTCGGCATGGAGCGCTCGGCGCTGCATCGCAAATTGAAAGCCCTCGGCGTCAACACCGGGCGCGGACCAGGATCGGAGGACTAGACCACCACGGTTCCGTGGTGTGTCGCAATCATGAAATTCATCGTCTGTGGCGCCGGCCAGGTCGGAACAAGCATCACCGAACAGCTGGTCAGTGAAAATAACGACGTGACGGTCATCGACCAATCGGCCGACCGGATCAAGCGCCTGAACGACACGCTCGACGTGCGCGCGTTGCAGGGACACGCCGCCCACCCCGAGATGCTTGAGCAAGCGGGTGCGACGGGCGCGGACATGATCATCGCCGTCACCCAGTACGACGAGATCAACATGGTCGCCTGTCAGGTTGCCCATTCGTTGTTTAACGTGCCTACCAAAATCGCCCGCATCCGGGCGCAGAACTATTTGGACCCGGCGTGGCGCGACTTGTTCAGCCAGTCGCATATGCCGATCGACGTGATCATTTCGCCGGAAATCGAGGTCGCGCGAGCGGTGACTCGCCGGTTACACGTACCGGGGGCGACCGACGCGATCGGGTTCGTCGACGATCTGGTGCAGGTAGTTGCCGTCGACATCGCCGAGAACTGCCCGATCATCGATACACCGCTCCGCCAACTCACCGAGCTATTTCCGGATCTGCACATCCGCGTCTTCGGCATCGTCCGCGGCGATACCATCATTACGCCTTCCGCCGAAGATCGCATTCTGGTCGGGGACGAGGTCTACTTCGTGGTCGAGACGGGACAGGTTGCCCGTGGGATGGCGGCGTTCGGCCACGAAGAAAAAGAAGCGCGCCGAATCGTCGTGATCGGCGGCGGCAACATTGGTCTCTATCTCAGCAAGCAGCTGGTTGACGAGTTTCGCAGCGTCAACCTCAAGGTCATCGAGATCAACAAGGATCGCGCCGAATTGGTCGCAGACCAGCTTAGCAAGGCAGTGGTCCTCTACGGCGATTCGCTCGACTCCGAGATTCTGGACGAGGCCAATGTCGCCGCGGCCGAAGCGGTGATTGCCGTGACCAACGACGATCAGGTCAACATCCTTAGCTCTCTGCTCTCAAAGCGAAAGGGATGTCAGCGGGTGATGACCCTGGTCAACAATTCGAGCTACGGATCGCTGATGCGCTCGCTCGGTATCGACGCCGTCGTCAACCCGCGGACGATCACCGTTTCGCGGATTCTTCAGCAGATCCGCCGCGGGCGAATCCGCGCCGTCCACTCGGTCCGCGGCGGATTGGCCGAAATCATCGACGCCGAGGCGCTCGAGACCTCGCCCCTCGTGGGCAAGCCTCTGCGCGAGGTCAATCTGCCGAACGGCATCATCATCGGCGCCATCGTTCGTCAGCGGCGCGTCATCATTCCGCGTGGTGACACCCAGATAGAAGCCCACGACCGCATCGTCCTGTTCGCCACGCGCGAGGCGGTCAAGCGCGTCGAAAAACTATTTACCGTCCGGTTGGACTTTTTCTGATCGGAGAGCGCCGTGTCGCGAATCGCCTATGTCAACGGCCGCTACGTGCAGCATTCGCGCGCGCAGGTGCATGTCGAAGATCGCGGCTATCAGTTTGCCGACGGCATCTACGAAGTGATCGCCGTGCACGAGGGGCAGCTCCTCGATTTGCCGCAGCATTTCGACCGGCTCGAGCGCAGCCTGAGGGAGCTGGCGATGGTCGGTGCGCCGCGCCGTCGCACGCTTGAGCACGTTGCTGGCGAGGTGGTGGCGCGAAACGGCATTCGCCGAGGCATCGTCTACATCCAGATTACCCGCGGCGTCGCCCACCGCGACCATGCGTTTCCCACCTCCGTTGCCCCCTCCGTCGTCGTCACCGCGCGTCGACTAACCGGGCCTTCGCCCGACGCTCGGGAGCGCGGCGTCGGCGTCATCCTCGTTCCCGATATCCGCTGGCAGCGCTGCGACATCAAGAGCATCTCGCTGTTGCCCAACGTTCTGGCCAAGCAGCGGGCGAAAGAGCAGGGGGCGTTCGAAGCTTGGCAGGTCGACGAGAACGGCCGCGTGACCGAAGGCACGTCGACCAACGCCTGGATCGTCGACAACGCTGGCAACCTCATTACCCGTCAGCTCGACTCCGCCATCCTCAGCGGTATCACCCGCTTGGTACTGAAGGGCCTTGCGGCGCAGGGCGGACAATTGATCATCGAGCGGGCGTTCAGCGTTGGCGAAGCAAAAGCGGCCGCTGAGGCCTTTCTCACCAGCACGACGAGTCTGGTACTGCCGGTGGTGCAGATCGACGGGACCCCGGTCGGGTCGGGCTTACCCGGACCGACCACGCGCCGGCTGCAAGGACTGTTTACCCGCCACCTCGCCGCCCTTTCGGCCACAAAACGTTGAGAACCGCCGGCCAAGAGAAATTGGATCGACCCGGTCGTTCGCGCTAGACTTGCTGCATCTCAGGGCATGGCACCCGAGGCGAGTGCGACGCGGCCCTCGCGGGCCAAGGGAGTGGCACCGATAAGCGCGTAGAAAAAACCAGATGGGTCGCCGCTATGTCGTCTACCAAGTCACAGAACGTTCAGGATGTCTTTCTCAATCACGTCCGCAAGAACAAGCTGCCGGTTACGGTATTTCTCGTAAACGGCGTCAAACTGCAGGGGGTGATCAGTTGGTTCGATAATTTCTGCGTGTTGCTGCGCCGCGACGGCCATGTGCAGCTCGTCTATAAGCATGCGATCTCGACGGTCATGCCGGCCCAGCCGGTGCAGCTGTTCGATCCCAACGCCGAAGAGGGGGCCGACGACGCCAACCCGTAGGATGCGGCCCGAGCCGCGATGCCATTGAACTCTCCCCCCTTCGCGGAGCGACGGCGGAGCAGCGGACGCGCCGGCGTCATTCACCCCAACTTCCGCCGCAGCGGCGATCTTGTGCGGACCTCGGACCGTTTGCCTGAGGCGCGGCTGGCCGAAGCGGTGGCGCTCGCCCGTGCCATCGGCCTCGATGTCCCCCTGCAACGCGGACTGAACCTGCATGAGCCCCGACCTGCCACGTTGCTGGGGAGCGGAACCGTTACCGCGCTTGGCGCCGAAATCGCCTATCATCAAATCGACGTCGTCGTCGTCGACGCTCCGGTCACGCCGGTGCAGCAGCGCAATCTCGAAAAGGCGTGGAACTGCAAGGTCATCGATCGGACCGGCCTGATTTTGGAGATATTCGGCGCGCGGGCACGCACCAGCGAGGGACGGCTACAGGTCGAACTGGCGTCGCTCAGCTACCAGCGCAGCCGTCTGGTTCGCTCCTGGACCCACTTGGAGCGGCAACGTGGCGGTTTCGGTTTTCTCGGCGGCCCCGGCGAACGGCAAATTGAATCCGACCGCCGCCTGATCAGCGAACGCATCGCCCGTCTCAAGCGCGAGTTGGGTACGGTCCGGCGAACCCGCGTACTGCATCGCGCCAGCCGCCGACGTGTTCCCTATGCCATTGTCGCGCTGGTGGGCTACACCAATGCCGGAAAGTCGACCCTGTTCAACCGACTGACCGAGGCGCAGGTGGCCGCCGTCGACATGCTGTTCGCGACTCTTGATCCGACCATGCGGGCGCTGTCGCTACCGGGGGGACAGCACGCGATCCTGTCGGACACAGTGGGTTTCGTTTCGGACTTGCCGACCGACTTGGTCGCTGCGTTCGCGGCAACTCTGGAAGAGGTCGTCGAAGCCGACGTCATCGTTCATGTGCGCGACGTCGCCCACCCCGACAGCGAAGCGCAGCGGCAGGACGTTCTCGGCATTCTTCACGACCTCGGAATTAGCCCTGAGGTACCGATGATCGAGGTGATGAACAAGATCGACCAAGTCGACGCGGAGCGACGGGTTGTGCTGATCAACCAGTGCAAACGCAACGACCTGTGCGTGGCCGTCTCGGCGTTGAGTGGGGAAGGGTGCCCCGAACTCACCGCCCTCCTTGCCCGCATCGTCACCCACCGGCGCGAGGCCCACCGCTTTCGCATCGAGCTCAGCGACGGCGCATCGATCGCGTGGCTGTATGCCCATGGCACAGTGGTCGATCGTCGCGACGACGAGCGTTTTGCCCATGTGGTCGCTCGCTTGAGTCAGCCGGACGCCAATCGCTTCCGTCAGCGGATGGCCCAGACCCTGCCGACCGCCGCCGACTAACGACTAATGAACGCTGAGCAGGTAGCCGGCGTCGCGCACATTTGCCGGTCCGAGAATGCCGGCGCTGGAGACGCGGACCGAATGAATCCGAGCCTGAATCGACGTGCGCCAGAAATCCAAAAACCGGCGTAGCACCGGGAAGCCCGGTGCCACGTCGTAGCGCTGTAGAGCGAAGCTCTGCAGCAGGTCGAGATAATCGGGCATGTGGTAGAGGATCTCGGCAGTCGTCAGCCGGTACCCTTTGAACGCCGGGAGGATCACAGGCATGCAGCACACCCTATTGTGGCTGCCATCCATCCCAGAGGATTCCGATAGCCGTATCAATTTAATTGCTATATTTCAGATGATTAGAGATCGACCCTCACGTCTTCCAGAAAGCAGGGGCGCAGTCGGCAGCGTCTGTCGACCCAAGAAAAGGGTTGAAAAATCGGGCTCTTCCCTTATATCCCGCGGCGTCCATGGCACTCGCCACCTGTGAGTGCTAACGCACAGATCGTCCTTCAGAGGAGACATCATGAAATTTCGCCCGCTGCACGATCGCCTGCTGGTCCGCCGCATCGAATCGGAAGAACGGACGGCCGGCGGGATCATCATTCCCGACACTGCCAAAGAGAAGCCGATGGAGGGCGAAGTCCTCGCCGCTGGCGCCGGCACCCGCACCGACGAAGGGCGTCTGATCCCGATGGGCGTCAAGAGCGGCGACCGCGTCCTGTTCGGCAAGTGGTCGGGCACCGAGGTAAAGATGGACGGCGAGGAGTTGATCATCCTCAAGGAATCCGACGTTCTCGGGATTGTCGAGGGCAACGGCAAGAAAAAGAAGTAAACGCAACCACCAATCGGAAGGAACAGACAATGGCGGCGAAGGACGTAAAGTTTGGCAGCGATGCGCGAGACCGGATGGTCCGTGGCGTCAACATCTTGGCGAACGCCGTGCGGGTGACGTTGGGTCCCAAGGGCCGTAACGTGGTGCTCGACAAATCGTTTGGCGCACCGCGGATCACCAAGGATGGCGTGACCGTCGCAAAGGAAATCGACCTCGAGGACAAGTTCGAGAACATGGGCGCTCAGATGGTGCGCGAAGTGGCAAGCCGCACCAACGACACCGCCGGCGACGGCACGACGACGGCGACCGTCCTGGCCCAGGCGATCGTCAACGAGGGCATCAAGTCGGTGGCCGCCGGCATGAATCCGATGGATCTCAAGCGCGGCATCGATCTTGCCACCAAGGCGGCGGTCGCGGAGGTCAAGCGCATGGCCAAGCCGGTCAAAGGCGAACAGGAGATTGCCCAGGTTGGCACGATCTCCGCCAACGGCGAACGGGCGATCGGCGACTTGATCGCTGAGGCGATGCAGAAGGTGGGCAAGGAAGGCGTCATCACGGTCGAGGAAGCGAAAGGCTTCGCGACCGAGCTTGACGTGGTCGAAGGCATGCAGTTCGACCGCGGTTATCTCTCGCCTTACTTCATTACCAATGCGGAAAAAATGATCGCCGAGCTCGACCGGCCCTACATCCTGCTGCACGAGAAGAAGCTGAGCGGCCTGCAGCCGCTGCTGCCCGTTCTCGAGGCCGTTGCCCAATCGGGTCGGCCGATGCTGATCATCTCCGAGGACGTCGAAGGCGAAGCGCTGGCGACCCTGGTCGTCAACAAGTTGCGCGGCGGCCTCAAGATCGCTGCGGTCAAGGCTCCGGGATTCGGCGACCGCCGGAAGGCGATGCTCGAGGATATCGCCATCCTGACGGGAGGAACGATGATCTCCGAGGAACTGGGGATCAAGCTCGAGAACGTTACCCTCGATATGCTGGGCACCGCCAAACGCGTCAGCATCGACAAGGAAAACACCACGATCGTCGAGGGCGCCGGCAAGAAAAAGGACATCACCGATCGCTGCAATCAGATCCGCGCGCAGGTCGAGGAAACGACCTCGGACTACGACAAGGAAAAATTGCAGGAACGTCTCGCCAAACTGGCCGGCGGCGTCGCCGTCATCAAGGTTGGCGGTTCGACCGAGGTTGAGGTTAAGGAACGCAAGGACCGCGTGGACGACGCGCTGCACTCGACGCGGGCGGCGGTGGAGGAGGGGATCGTCGCGGGTGGCGGCGTCACGCTGCTCTATGCCGCCGAAGTCTTGAAGAAAATCAAGGTCGAGAACGACGACCAGAGGGCCGGCGTCGAAATCGTCCGCCGGGCGCTTGAACACCCGGTCAAGCAGATCGCCGAAAACGCCGGCGTCAATGGTGCGGTCGTGGTCGGCAAGCTGCTGGAACAAAAGGATCGCGGCTTCGGCTTTGATGCCCAGAACGAGGTTTATACCGACATGTTCAAGGCGGGCATCGTCGATCCGGTCAAGGTCGTGCGCACGGCCATCGAGGCCGCCGCTTCAGTTGCCGGCCTCCTGATTACGACCGAGGCCATGGTGGCCGACCGCCCCGAGCCCAAGAAAGACCTGCCTGGTGGCGGCGGGATGGGTGGTATGGGCGGGATGGGTGGTATGGGTGGTATGGGCGGGATGGGCGGGATGGGCGGAATGATGTAAGCCGTCGGACGATCACCGATTGCAGGCAAGGGCCGCAGCTCATCACTGCGGCCCTTGGCTTTTCAGAGAGTTGAGCCGTGAGAATCGACCCCCACAAAGTGAGCGACCTCTTGCGGGATGCGGGGCGAACGATCGCCCTACCGCTATTTGCCGATCCGGCCGCCGCCGGCGCTAAGGAGAAGGCGCCGGGCGACTACGTCACCGAAGCCGACCACCGGATCGAGCACCTGGTGCGCCGCCGCTTGATGGATCTGCTGCCGGGGTCGACGGTCATGGGCGAGGAACTCGCCGCGGCCGATAATACCTGGGCCACCTAACTGTCGGCCGCCGATCAGGCCTGGATCGTCGATCCCATCGATGGCACCGGTAATTTTGCCGCCGGCATCCCCTTTTTCACGTCAATCGTCGCGTTGGTTGCCAAGGGCGAGACCGTGGGCGCCTGGATTTATGACCCCATCCGCGACTCGATCGGGTGGGCCATCAAGGGCGAGGGGGGGTGGCTCGACGGCATCAGGAGCAAGGTTTCCAGTCGCCGGTCCGTGGCCTCGATGGCGGGCGGATTGCACCTACAGTTCGCCCCGTCCGAGCTGGCCTCGGCCCTGGCGCGCAACGTGCGGCGGGTGGGCTCGGTTTTCGAGCCACGCGGGGCGGGACACGAATATCTGTACCTGGCAGCCGGAAAGGTCGATTTCACGCTCTTTCACCGGTTGCTGCCCTGGGACCACGCGGCAGGATTGCTTCTGCACCACGAGGCCGGTGGCTACGCATGCCGTTTCGACGGCAGCGCCTACCGGCCGATCGACGATCCCTGGCTGGGCTCGATCCTCGTCGCGCTGGACCGCCCTACCTGGGAGAGTCTTCGGCTGACGCTGCTGGCGCCATTGGACGAGAGCGGGAGCCGCTAGGTCCCCGCGATCTCGCGTTCCTTGGCTTCGAGCCAAAGACTCTCTAGATCGGCCAGGCCGACGTCCTGGGGGGCCAATCCGCGCTCGGCCAGCCGCATTTCAATGTGGCGAAAGCGCCGCACGAATTTCGCATTGCAGCCCCGGAGCGCGTCCTCGGGGTTCACCCCCAAGCGCCGGGCCAGATTAGTCGCGGCGAATAGCAAGTCGCCTAGCTCTCCGGCAACCTCCTGCTGCCGGCCGCCCGCGATCGCTTGCCGCAATTCGCCGATTTCCTCTTCCATCTTGTCGAGAATCTCGGACGCATTGGCGTCGGGCCAATCGAAACCAACCCGGGCGGCCCGTTGTTGCAGTTTTTCCGCCCGAGTGAGGGCAGGCAGCGCAAGGGGAACATCGCCGAGAACCCCGCCGTCGGTGGGTTGACGTTTGCCCGCCCGCTCGGCCGCCTTGATTTCTTCCCAGGCATGGCTTTGGGCCGTGGCACCGGCGATGGTGGCATCGCCAAACACATGGGGATGCCGGCGAATCATCTTGTCGCAAATCGCATCGACGACCTCGTCGAAGCTGAAAGAGTTATCTTCTTCAGCTAATTGAGAGTGATAGATGACCTGAAGGAGCAAGTCGCCAAGTTCGTCCTTTAGAGCGGCTCTGTCGCCCTGGCGAATGGCCTCGGCGACTTCGTAGGCCTCCTCAACGGTATAGGGGGCGATCGTCTCGAAGGTCTGCAGCCGATCCCAGGGACAGCCGCGTTCAGGATCACGGAGTTGGCGCATGATCGCACGCAAACGATCGATGCCTTTTTCGCGCGAAGCGACGGCGGGTGTCATGGCAGGTAGTACCGTGATGGAGAGACGATGGGCGGAGCCAACGGACGCAACGGCAGCGTCCGGCCTTGGGGGACGGCCCCAGGTGGCATGATCGCGGGCCGTTGGTGCTGCATCTATTTATCGCATAATATAGATTATGGAAAATACTGATACATTAATTAGATCAAACGATTAAACAAGTTTCCTATCACATCTAGTTATGATCACGAGCGGTCGAAGTGCGAGCCACTGCCAAGGCTGCTTGAGGCTCCCGGCCGATGAATTCTCGCCGCACATGCTCCAAGCTGTCGCGTTGGACCGGAAACGTCACCAACTCCATCGCTGCGGCTATGCTGACCCATCGGGAATCGCCGTGTTCGTCATTGAGCGTGACGACCGCGCCCGGCGCGGTTATCCCGACGAACACCGGTGCCAGCATGATCGCCCTTCCCTCCGGCGGAAACCACTGCTCCACCCAGTTGGCGGCATAGAGGCGCTCCGGGACCAACCCGGTCTCCTCTTGGACCTCGCGCCAAGCCGCGGCAATCGCACCCTCCGCTGGCTCCACGCGGCCGGTCACGGCAAACCAGCAACCGGCGGCGGGCGTCTTGCTCCGCAAGAGCAGCAACACCTCAGTGGCGGCGCCTTTTCCCCGAAGGAGGTAGACGCTCACCGTCAGCGAACGAATTGGCGTCCCAGCGTCAGCCCCGCCGGTCACGCTCCGACCTCCACCACCATGCCGTCGAACGCCGGTTCAACTCCCGGCGGCAGACGGTCCACCAGGGTCCGGTAGTCAAGGCTCGGATTGATGTGAGTCAGGACCGCCCGCCGCGGTCGCACGCGTGCGATCCATTCCAACGTTCGCGCCAGATGAGAATGGGTCGGATGCGGTTTTTCCTGCAAACAATCGACAATCCAGGTGTCGACCCCCGCTAGGGCATCGAAGGCCTGATCGGGCATCTCGACGACGTCAGTCGAATAGGCCACCGCATCGAAACGAAAGCCGAGCGTATCGCCGCCGCCGTGGCGCTGAACGAATGGCACGACCGGGATCGACCCCACTTGGAACGGCCCGCCGATGCGATGGGCGCTCAGGATCGGCGCATAAAGTTTGTCCCGCAATTGGCGGAAGATGTAGGGAAACCGCGCCCGCAGCGTTTTCAAGGTGCGCTCGTCGCCGTAAAGCGGGATTCGTTTTTGACCGCCGTGCCGCACGAAAAAGCGCAGATCGTCAATGCCATGGCAATGATCGGCATGGCCATGGGTGAGCAGCACCGCGTCCAGCCGCTCGATGCCGGCATCAAGTGCCTGCTGGCGCAGGTCGGGCGAGGCATCGACCAACAACGTTGTGCCCCGCTGCTCGACCAAAATCGAGGCGCGTCGTCGCCGGTTGCGGGGTTCGGCCGGGTCGCAGGCTCCCCAGTCATTGCCGATCCGGGGCGTGCCACCGGCCGTGCCACTACCCAGAACGGTAACGCGCACGATTAGGCGGTCCGCGGCGTGCCCGCCGCGGAGGGCCTGCGGGCCTTGGTAAACAGACGAAAAAAATTGCTGGTCGATGCCTCGGCGAGGGTTGCCGGAGAGAGGTCCTTAAGCTCCGCCACGCGGGCCGCCGTGTGGGTCAAATAGGCGGGTTCGTTGGGGCGGCCGCGCATCGGGACCGGCGCTAGGTAGGGCGCGTCGGTTTCGACCAGAAGGCGATCGAGCGGCAGTCGACGAACGATTTCGCGCAGCGGTTCGGCATTCTTGAACGTGACGATGCCCGAAATCGACACGTAGAAACCGAGATCCAACGCCGTCTTCGCCAACTCCCACCCCGAACTGAAACAATGGAGCACGCCGCCCAAGCCACCCCCCGACGCTTCATCGCGGAGGATGCGGGCGGTTTCCTCGTCGGCGTCGCGGCTATGCACGATCAGCGGCAGCCCGGTTTCCCGCGCGGCGGCGCAATGGGCGCGAAAGCTGGCACCTTGCTGCTCACGACCGGCTCGGTCGTAATAGAAATCAAGGCCGGTCTCGCCGATGCCGATCGTGCGCGGGTGACCGCTTAGAGCCACGAGTTCCACTGTCGTCAGGTGGTCGTTGCCGGCCTCATGCGGATGAATCCCGACCGAGCACCAGATATTCGGGTGTTCCTCGGCAATGCCCTGCACCACCGTCGCGTTGTTCCGCCGCGTGCCGATCGTCAACATGGCGCCCACTCCGGCAGCGCCGGCGCGTGCCAACACCGCCGCTCGGTCACCGGCCAGCGCTTCGAAGTCGAGGTGGCAATGGCTATCGACCAGCACCGTCGCTCCCCCCTTCCGCCTCGACGAAGCGCGGGAAAACCCCGGTCGGCTTCGGTAGTGCCATCCCCGGGGCAAGGGCGCGATCGAACGCCGCGAACGTTCGTTGGTCGGCAGGCACCGCGAGTTGGTCGAGCAGGTTGCCCATCGCAGCCGGCATGAACGGCTGGAGAACCAGGCCAACGCGACGCAATACCTCGGCCAGACCATAGAGGACCGTGTCCATACGCGCGGGATCGGTCTTGCGCAGCGCCCACGGCGCCTGTTCGTCAACGTAACGGTTGGCTTTGCTGACGATTTGCCAAACCGCCTCGAGAGCGCGATGCGGGGCCTGTTGGTCGAATTCGCGCCGGACCAACGGGAGAAGACCGCCTGCCGCGTCGAGCAGTTCGCGATCGGGAGCGGAAAGCTCGCCAGGCTGCGGTACCGCGGCGCCGGCGTTCTTGTTGATGAACGTGAGGACCCGCTGTCCGAGGTTGCCGAGGTCGTTGGCAAGGTCGGTGTTCATCCGTCGCACCATCGCGGCGTGACTGAACTCGCCGTCCTGCCCCAGCGGAACCTCACGCAACAGGAAGTAGCGAACGGCATCCAGACCATAGCGCTCGACCAGCCGGTAGGGGTCGATGACATTCCCCAGCGATTTCGAGATTTTCTGGCCTTCGTTGGTCCACCAACCGTGGGCAAAGACCCGCTTCGGCGGCGACAGGCCGGCCGCCATCAGGAATGCCGGCCAATAGACAGTATGAAACCGCAGAATGTCTTTGCCGACCACGTGCAGGCTTTCGGCCCACAGCTGCTCGAATTTGGCGGCATCGTTCGGATAGCCGATTGCCGTGATGTAATTGGTCAGGGCATCAAGCCAAACATACATCACGTGGCCAGGCGCCTCGGGCACCGGAACGCCCCATGCAAAGGTTGTTCGCGACACCGAGAGGTCGCGCAGGCCCTGGCGAATGAAGCTAAGCACTTCGTTGCGGCGGGTGGGCGGCGCGACTGCGTCGGGATGACGCTCATGAAATTCGATCAGCGCCTCTTGCCAATCCGCTAGGCGGAAAAAGTAACTCGACTCCTCGACCCACTCGACCTCCGCCCCGGACGGAGCCACGCGCTTGCCGCCAGCTGCTTCGGTCAGCTCAGCCTCATCGTAGAACGCCTCGTCACGGACGGCGTACCACCCCGAATATTTGCCGAGATAGATGTTGCTGCGTCCGCGCGGGCTGGAGCCCGCCGCGATAGCACGCCACAGGGCCTGACTAGCTTCGATGTGGCGCGGTTCGGTGGTGCGGATGAAATCGTCGTTCGAGATCGAAAGGTCGCGCGCCAAGTTGCGGAAGGTAGCCGATACTTCGTCGGTGTAGCGCTGAGGATCGATGCCATGCGTGCGGGCAGCCTTCTCGATCTTTTGCCCATGCTCATCGGTACCCGTCAGGAAGAACACCTCGCAGCCGTCGAGCCGCTTAAACCGGGCCAGGACGTCGCACACCATCGTGGTGTAGGCGTGACCGATATGCGGGACGTCGTTGACGTAGTAGATCGGCGTCGTGATGTAAAACGGAGGTCGCTTTTCTGACATCACAAGGCGGCCGGCTGCACAGCGGTCTAGACGCGCGCCGCTTGGTCCAAGGTCGTAAAGATGTTGAGGATTACCTGTTTGCGATCGAGATTGACCGCGTCGGCGCGAACGACCAGGTCGCGAAGGTTTTCCCACACCTCCAACCACTGCGCAAGGCTCCGGCTCCGCCACAGGCCGGCGGCGACCTGCTGTTCGCCCGCGACGACCTCGACCGCCGGCCGCCCGCTCGACGCGCCCGCGATCATGCGCGCTAGCCAATCGACGACGAGACCGGTAAAGACCCTATATCCACCCTCCTGGCCGTGCCGATTGAGCCGATCGCCGAGCAGATGAACGGCCCGCACGTCGAGTCCACCGGGAAGCGGCGCCAACAGGGCGAGAAGCTCACGATAGAGGTCGATTCCCCCCGCGCGGGCGAGATCGATGGCCCGCCCGGGACTGCCTTGGGCCAATCGCACGAGACTGGCCCGTTCCTCGGTGGTCAGGTCAGCTAGGCGCTCGGTCAGGATTGTCGCCACGTCATCGTCGCCCAGCGGTGCCAATCCGATGGCGGCGCAGCGTGACCGAATGGTCGGCGGAATGCCGCCCGGCGCATGGCTGACAAGGAACAGGACGCCTCGCTCGGGAGGTTCTTCGAGATTCTTGAGGAGGGCGTTGGCGGCGTGACGGCCCAGTTCGTCGACTGAATCGACAATCGCCACCCGCCATCCGCCGTCTTCGGCGGTAGTGCCGAAGAACGGCGTCAGCCGGCGCACGTCGTCGACCGTGATCTCGCCCCGCCACCGCTTGGTCTTGTCATTGATGGTCTGTTCGGCCACGAACAATCCCGGGTGAGCCCCAGTGCCGACTTGGCGAAAGACCGGCGACGTCGCCGGGACATCGAGTGTCGCGGGCGCCGCACCGGCAAACAGCGTGGGTCCGGCGGACCGCCCGCTGTTCGCGAGCAGAAACCGCGCCAGTCTATAGGCAAGAGTGGCCTTACCGATTCCGCGCGGTCCGACGATGAGCCATGCATGGGCCGCCCGCCCCGTGGCGAAGATCGAGAGCAGCCGCTTTTCCGCCGCGGCGTGGCCGCGCAAGTCCGATGTTTGGCGTGGATGCCAAAATGCCACATCGGCGGTGTCTTCAGACTTAGCCATTTTAGGCGAACCCAAATCGCTGCGCTACCGCCAGCCAGACGGACGCGGCAACCGTCTCGACATCGGACGCCGCGTCGATGAGAACACAGCGTCCGCTGTCGGTCTCGGCGATGGCAAGAAAACCCTCGCGCACCCGCGCATGGAATCCGGCATCCATCCGTTCGTAGCGATCCTCGCCCGGCGCGGCTCGTGACCGCGCCCGGCGCAGCCCCTCGGCGACGTCGAGATCGAGAATCATGGTCAAATCCGGATTCATCGACTCGACGGCAAAGTGATGTACAAGGGCCACCCATTCGCGTCCGAGGCGGTGGCCATATCCCTGGTAGGCCATCGTCGAGTCCACGAAGCGGTCGCTGACGACCCATTTGCCGGCGTCCAACGCCGGCTGGATCAGTTGGCTCACGTGCTCGATCCGCGCTGCAAAGTGGAGCAGGAGTTCGCTCTTGGCCCGCCAGCGCCCGATCCCGCCCTCGACCAGCAGGCGACGGATCTCGTCGCCGCCCGCCGTTCCGCCCGGTTCGCGCGTACGAAGGACCGCGATCCCTTGCTTTTCCAAGGCAGCAACAAGGCGCGCGACCTGCGTCGACTTGCCGCTGCCCTCGCCGCCTTCAACCGAAATGAACTTGCCGCGCACCGACCTGCTCCCCCGACCTACGGAGCTTGGTGGCCCCACAGCAGATAGTTTACTGCGGCCCCCATGCGTCCGACAAAGCTGAGCCGTTCTACCTCGGCCGCGGCGACCAGCGGCACGATCAGCGGCTCGCGGCTCGGCAACTCGACGATCAGGGAGCCGAGTTCGGTCCCTTTTTTGATTGGGGCCGGCAAAGGCTCGTTGTAGACAACGCGGACCTTCATGTCGCGGCGCGTCTGACGGGACAGCGTCAGCGACAGGTCCCGCCCGGCGACCAGCGAGACATCGGGCTGATCGCCCAGCCAGACGGGAACCGTGGCGAACGATTCACCGTTCTTCGCCATCGGATATTGCTTGAACTCGCGAAATCCCCAGTCGAGCAGCCGCTCTGCCTCGCGCGAGCGTTCGTTGACGCTGTTGAACCCGTTGAGCACGAGGATGAGCCGCCGGTCGCCGCGCTTGGCTGACACCGCGAGACCATACCCCGAAGCATCGGTGTGACCGGTCTTCAGGCCATCGACGCCGGATTCCTTTTCCTTGTAGAGGAGCGGATTGCGATTGCCTTGCTTGATCCCGTTGTAGGTGAAGTTGGTCTCTGAAAAATAGTGATAGAACTGCGGAAAATCGCGGACGATCCGACCGACCAGCAACGCAAGGTCGCGTGCGGTCATGTAGTGATCGTCGTCCGGCAGGCCGGTGGCATTGGTGAAATGGCTGTCCTTCAGGCCAAGTTCCTTGCCGCGCTTATTCATGTCGTCGGCAAAGGCCGTCTCGCTGCGCGCCAGACCCTCGGCAAGAACGACGCAGGCGTCGTTGCCCGACTGAATGATGGCGCCGCGGAGCAGGTCTTCGACCGAGATTCGTGATTTCACCGCAACGAACATCTTCGAGCCGCCGGTTCGCCAAGCGCGCTCGCTTACACCCATCATGTCGTCGAGCTTGAGCCGCCCGCTGGCGAGTTGCTCAAACACGACGTAGTACGTCATCAGCTTGCTCATCGACGCCGGCGGCATCCGCGTATCGGCGTCCTTCTCATAGAGCACCGTACTCGTCGTTTCGTCGACCAGGATGGCATGGCGAGCGGAGGCGTCGACCGTTTGGGCAAGACTTGCCCAAGAAAGCGCGACAGCGGCAGCGCAACCGATGAGCAAGGTCGGCGCGCGCCGGCGCCACGTTCGGTAGGGATTTTTCATATCGGTGCCTCCGCCTGTTCGCCGCAGCGTCGCCTAAACCGTGATTGCGACGAAATTGTGGCCGCTCAATCGACTACAATTCGCGCCTCGGGAAATCCGGCATCGACCACGCGGCCCAGAATCACATCAGCGTCGCCAACCGATGAAACCGGACCAATACGAACGCGAAATAGTTCGCGATCCCTCGTCTTGACCGGTAACACCCGTGCCTCGCCGATGGCACGCAGCCGGCTGACCACCCGGTTGGCGTTGTCGCGCTGGACGAAAGCGCCGGCTTGCACGAAAATCCCCGTCGGTTTGACCGGTTCGATCGTCACCTGCGACGGCAGCGCAGCCAGTCGAACATTGGCCGCCGCCTGCTTAACGCCGTCCGGTGGCGGCAGTTCCTCGATGCGGACATCGTCGACGCGGGCCGAGGCCACCAACGTGCGTTCCTGCGTGGGGGTGTCGGGCCGTTCGGCGACGAAGCCCTGTCCTGAACCGTTGAGCACCCGGACCCTGACCTTCGCCGTCCCTTGGCGGTCCATGGCGAGCAACTGCGCCGACCGCCGCGACAGATCGATGACACGCCCGTTGACGAACGGGCCGCGATCGTTGACACGCACCACGATCGAACGACCATTCTCGAGATTGGTCACCCGGGCGTAACTAGGAAGCGGCAAGGTCTTGTGCGCGGCCGTCACGTCGTTCTGATCGAATAGTTCGCCGTTTGCCGTTGCCTTGCCGTGGAAGTCCGGCCCGTACCACGAAGCAATACCGGTCTCGTCATAGTCCGGGTCGATCCGCGGCACGTAGGTGATCCCGGCAATTGTGTACGGATCGCCGACCTTGTACTGGCCGCCCGGACCGATCGGCACACCATCCGGGCTGATGCGGGCGCCGCGATCCTTTTCGGACTCGCGCGTCACGTTCTTCGCTGCCTGAATGGCGAACTTAGCTTCGGTGCACGCCGTCAATCCGATGCAGGCAAGCATCCCTACCGCGATCCCCGTACGTTGCCCTATCCTCATGATGTTGTGTCAATCGACCGCAAATCCCCACGATGTGGTGCGCATCCTAACCGCCGTCGATCTGATCGGCAAGCAGGCCGACCGCTAGGGCAAAAAACGTCGAGCGGTTCCATTTCAGAATGCCGCGGTAGTTGTCATAGGCGAGGAACGAGCGGCCGCCCGGTCCGTCCGGCTGGACCAACTGCGCATTGAGCGCCCGCCCGGGAAACACGGTGCCATCGGTCCGGCGCACGCCGAGCCGTTCCCACTCCTGCAACAGCTTCGTTCCCGGATATTCCTTGGCATCGAGACCGGGCGGCACTCGCACCTCCCGCCCCCACGTCTGGTCGTCGCGCCAACCGATCTGTTTCAGATAGTTGGCGGTCGAAGCAAACACGTCCGCGCGGCTGGTCCAGATGTTGCGTCGTCCGTCACCATCATAGTCGATGGCATAGTTGACGAAGCTGGACGGCATGAACTGCGACTGCCCC
>SHVP01000035.1 GCA_009694165.1 Alphaproteobacteria bacterium | reverse complement strand
TTGACCAGCATTCCGGCGGTTGCGCCCCAAATGTAATGGCGCTCGAACGGCAGAACATAGAAGTGCCGCTCGACGCCTCGCCACAAACGGGTGTGTCTCTCATGCTTGGACGGATCGAGGACTAAGCTCAGCGGCACCTCAAAGACTTCAGCCACTTCGATGTCGTCGATCGTCAAATCGAACGTCGGCTGCACCAGGCCGACGACCGGAATGATGTGATAGCCGGTGCGGGTCTCATAGGAATCGAGGAGGCCCATGATCTCGACATGGCGCCGGTCGAGGCCGATCTCTTCCTCAGTTTCGCGCAAGGCGGCAGCGACGGGGTCGCGGTCGGATGGTTCGAGGCGGCCACCGGGGAAGCTCACCTGACCGGCGTGATCGCGCAGGTGATCGGCGCGGCGGGTCAATAGGACCGTCGGCTCCGCTGGGCGTTCGACGATCGGCACGAGAACACCTGCCGGCGTCAGCGACTCGGGGGCCTCCGACCGCATGCCAGGATTGAGATCGTAATCCCCGCCCGGCACGGCCAGCCGGTCGCGCGCCAGTTGCCGACGCAGCCAGTCGCGAAAGGCGGGGCCGGCCGTCGAGCTTCCGGCGCGCCCGACGCACTGTCCCGATTCCACGGTCACGGCCTCCCTAACCGAAAAAACATCCCGCCGCTCCAAACACCCAGATCCGCCGAGCCGTCAGGTGCCGCTTCGCTCATTGCAACCAACTCGTAGTATGCCGAGCGGGTGATGAGCGCCTCGAGGCCAGGCCGGATCAACACGTAGGGTGCCGGTTCGCCAGTTGCAACGTTGGTCGCGACCCTGATCGGATGCGCCGACCCGGCGCAGACCTCGTCATCGACATTGGTGCGAAAGCGCAAGTGCTGGTCGGTGCCGGTCCCTTCGCACGTGACTTCGACGGCCACAAATGGTGCGTCGTCGACCACGATGCGCCCGCGCTCAACCGGCGTGACGAGATAGAACTGATCGTCGGCCTCGCGTCGCAACACCGTCGCGAACAGGCGGACCAGCGGTTTACGACCGATCGGCGAGCCGTGATAGAACCAAGTTCCATCGCGCGCGATCCGAATCCCCAGATCGCCGCAATCGATCAACGGTCGTCGTGGCGCTTCGGGCGGCTTACCGGTTGCTGACCCGGTGCGAGTGCCGCTAGCATCGATGGCGTTGGCCAGCTCATCAACCGTTCGTGTTTCGCTTGTCATCGCGACAGCCCCAACAATCGGCTGCAGCCGCAAGGAGTACGTGCAGTGAGTATAACGGACACCATTCGATCCGCCACGGAGGACCCTGCGGCGGTGGTACGCGAAGTCGAACTGCTCGGCGACAAGATGAAAGCGGTGCGCGAACGCATCGGCCAGGTCATCTTCGGCCAGCAGGACGTGATCGATGAGACTCTTATCACCATCTTGGCCGGCGGCCACGCCCTCCTCATCGGCGTCCCCGGCCTGGCCAAGACCCGCTTGGTCGAAACGCTGGGTACGGTGCTTGGGCTCGACGACAAACGCGTGCAATTTACGCCCGACCTGATGCCGGCCGATATCATCGGCTCGGAGGTGCTCGAGGAGTCCGAGTCCGGCCGCCGCGCCTTTCGTTTCATACCGGGGCCGGTCTTCTGCCAGGTCCTGATGGCTGACGAAATCAACCGCGCCAGTCCGCGCACCCAATCGGCGCTGCTGCAGGCGATGCAGGAAAAGCAAGTCACCGTCGCCGGGACGCGTCACCCCCTGCCCTCGCCGTTCCACGTCCTCGCCACCCAGAATCCGATCGAACAGGAGGGCACCTATCCACTGCCGGAGGCCCAACTCGATCGTTTTCTCATGCAGATCAATGTGAGCTACCCCGATCTCGAGGCAGAGCGACGGATGCTGTTGAGCACCACCGGTGTTGAACAGGTGGCGGCCAGTCGCGTGATGACCGCCGAAGATCTGTTGGCGGCGCAACGATTGGTGCGACGCATCCCCGTCGGCGAGAGCGTCGTCGAGGCGATCCTTAGCCTGGTCCGCTCCGGGCGCCCGGAGAGTTCCGACATCGCCGAGGTCAACTCGAGCGTCGCCTGGGGCCCGGGCCCGCGCGCCAGCCAGGCCCTGATGCTCGCTGTACGTGTCCGCGCCCTGCTCGACGGGCGTCTGGCGCCCTCGATCGACGACGTCGTCACGCTCGCCGCGCCCACGCTGCGCCATCGCATGGCGCTGAACTTTGCCGCCCGTGCCGAAGGCGTGACGTTGCAAGGCGTGATCGACCGACTTTGCGAACCCTATCGTTGATCTCCCGCCGATGGACGCCCATCGCCCGGGTCTTGTATCGACCAATCTGCGGCAGCGCGCCGAGATCGTCGCCGGCACTCTGCCGCCGCTGTTGATTGCCGCGGAGCGCGTCGCCGCGACGGTGGCGCAAGGCGTGCACGGACGCCGTCGGGTGGGCCAGGGCGAAACGTTCTGGCAGTTTCGCCGCTATCGACCGGGTGACCCCGCCAATCGTATCGATTGGCGCCGATCGGCCAAGTCGCAGCGCACATTCGTCCGTGAGACCGAATGGGAAGCCGCCCAAAGCGTCTGGCTATGGCGCGACGCGTCGCCCTCGATGCAATACCGGTCCACCGCCAACATCGATACTAAGGTCGATCGCTCCACGATTCTGCTGCTCGCCACCGCGGCCCTGTTGTTGCGAGGGGGCGAGCGCGTCGCCCTCCTTGGCCTCGACCGAGTTTCCCATTCAGGCCGCACTGCCCTGCCGGGGATGACCGCCGCGCTCAACGTCCAGTCGGCCCCGAGCGGACCGCACGGCCTGCCCGTGCCGGAACGTCTGCCCCGTTACGCCGAGTTGGTGTTGATCAGCGATTTTCTGATGCCGTTTGCCAGTATCGAGGCCGTGGTCAAAGGCTTCGCCGCTTCCGGGGTCTGCGGCCATCTGATCCAAGTGCTGGATCCCGCCGAGGAGGATCTGCCGTTTTCCGGGCGGACGCGATTCGAAGGCCTTGAACGCGAGGGCGACGTCACGGTGGGCCGCGCCGAACGGCTACGCCAGGAATATGGCGCGCGGCTGAACGCCCTGCGCGACGGCCTGACGACCCTCACCCGCCGGACCGGCTGGACCTATTCGTCCCACCGCACCGACCAGCCCCCGCAACGCGCCCTCCTGGCGCTCTACGCCACTCTCAGCAACAGAAATCTTTAGTGATGGGAGCGCTCACGGGGCTTCTGCTCGAGCCCCCGGCCCCCTAAGATTTTCCGATGACAGTCTGTGGTCAGCCAGCGGCGACGGAGGCCCAATGCTGACATTGGGCAGCTTTGCGTTCGCGTCGCCTTGGATTTTGCTGGCGCTAGCCTCCTTGCCGGTCATCTGGTGGCTGCTGCGCGTCACGCCGCCGGCGCCCCGCCGCGTTCCGTTTCCAGCTGTCCGACTGCTCATGGGGTTGAAACCAACCGAGGAGAGCTCGCATCGGACTCCCTGGTGGCTGCTATTGCTGCGGCTGGTGACTGCCGCGCTCATCATCGTCGCGCTGGCGCATCCGTTGCTGAACCCGGGTGCGAGGTTAATCGGCAGCGGCCCGCTCTTCATCGCAATCGACGATGATTGGGCGGCGGCGACACGGTGGGAGTCGCGGCAGGCGACGTTGCGCGATCTCCTCGAACAGGCGCAGCGCGATCAACGCCCCGTCGCCCTCCTGATGACTGCACCAAGCACCGACGGACGCGCCATTCGGGCCACCGACCTCATGCCGGCGAACAGCGCCCGCGAGATCATCGAAGGCTTGTCGCCGAAGCCATGGCCCGCGGATCACGAGGCGGCCCGGCAAGCGATCGATGCCCTCTCGTTCCCGCCGCCGGCCGAAGTCATCTGGCTCGCCAACGGGTTGGCGGAACAGGTCGCCGAAAGTGCCGCGAGTCGCTTTGCCATCCGGCTGAGCCGGCTCGGTCCCCTGTTGGTTCTGGCCGACCCGCCGGCCGAACGGGCGCTGGTCCTGCGTCCACCCGAAAGCGGCGGTGCCCTGCGCGCCAGTGTCGATCGCGCCTCCAGCGGGAGCCGAACGGTGTGGTTGCGCGGCACCGGCGACAATGGACAGGTCGTCGCGCGAAAACAGGTAACCTTCGCGAGCGATGCCAAACGCGCAACGGTCGACCTCGATCTACCGACCGAGGTCCGCAACAGGCTAGTTCGACTCGATATCGAGGGCGAGCGCTCGGCGGCGGCCACGGTGCTGATCGACGAACGCTGGCGCCGACGGCCTGTCGGCCTGGTCTCGGGCGGTACGACCGAAACGGCCCAGCCCCTCCTCTCGGACCTCTATTACCTTGGACGGGCACTGGAACCCTACAGCGAGGTTCGCGACGGGACGATCGCCAACCTGACCGCCGGGGAGATCGCCGTCCTTGTCCTTGCCGACGTCGGCCAGATCGGCGCCGCCGATCGCCCGCGGCTCGAATCTTGGGTCGAGCGGGGCGGTGTCCTTGTCCGTTTCGCCGGTCCTCGCCTGGCCGAAAACGCCGATGATCTGTTGCCGGTCCGGCTACGCTCCGGCGCACGAGCCCTTTCCGGGGCGCTGACCTGGGCCAAGCCGGCCAAACTCGGGGAATTCCCGGAAGCTAGCCCGTTCGTCGGCCTCCCGATACCCAGCGACGTCAGCGTGACCCGCCAGGTGCTGGCCGAACCTGATCTCAATCTTGCCGCCAAGACCTGGGCCCGGTTGACGGATGGAACGCCGCTCATCACCGCGGAGCGCCGCGGATCCGGCTGGCTTGTGTTGTTCCACATTACCGCCAACACGACGTGGTCCGACCTGTCGCTGTCCGGACTGTTCGTCGAAATGCTGCGACGAACCCTGACCCTGAGCCAGGGCGTGGCCGGCGCCGACGGGAACGCCGCCCTGCCGCCGGTGTCGGTGCTCGACGGATTCGGTCGCCTGGTCCCGCCCTCGCCGGCGGTCCGCCCGATGACGGCGACCGAATTTGCCGAAGCACGGGTGGGCCCATCCCACCCGCCTGGTTACTACGGCAACGAGGATGCGCGACGCGCCCTCAACCTGTCGGCGGGCCTGCCTGGCATGCAAGTGCTCGGCGAGCTTCCCGACGATGTCCGGCAAGCAGGCTATAGCGAGGGCAGCGAAGTCAATTTGCTGCCCTGGGCCCTGTTGGCGGCGCTCCTACTTATTCTTCTCGACATCATCGGCAGTCTGGCTTTGCGCGGTGTCTTGTGGACGCGACCGCTCAAAGCAATCGCCACCATTCTCGCTGCGGCGGTCATCGCGGCGGCGTGGAGTTCGGCCGAGCTTCGCGCCCAAGGCCGGGACAAGGACGAATTTGCGATCAATGCCTCGCTCGACGTCCGCCTGGCCTATGTCGTTACCGGCAACCCCACCCTCGACGAGATCAGCCGCAGCGGGCTCAAAGGGCTGACCGACATCCTGAACATGCGCACGGCGGTCGAGCCGCAGGCTTCCATCGGCGTCGACGTGGAGCATGACGAACTGGCGTTTTTCGCGTTGATTTATTGGCCCATCGACCCCGGCCAAAAAGATCTGTCGCGCGCTGCCCAGCAGAAGGTTGACGCCTTCATGAAGAACGGCGGCACCATCATCTTCGATACCCGCGATCAGAACGAGGTCGAGACCAACCCGAATGTCGTCAGCCGGGGGACGGCCGAAGGCCGTGGCGCCCGGCGGTTGCGAGCGCTATTGCGCGGGCTCGATCTGCCGCCACTGGTTCCCGTTCCGGACGATCACATCCTCACCAAAGCGTTTTATCTGCTGCGCGAGTTTCCCGGTCGATATGTGGGCGGTACGGTCTGGGTCGAACGCCACAGCGGCGGCAGCAACGACGGGGTTTCTTCGATCATCATCGGGTCGCACGACTGGGCCTCGGCATGGGCGACCGACGACAACGGACGGCCGATGTCCCAGCCGGTCCCGGGCGGGGCGCAACAACGTGAAATGGCCTACCGGTTCGGCGTCAACCTGGTGATGTATGCGTTGACCGGCAATTACAAAGCCGATCAAGTCCATGTTCCCGCCATCTTGGAGCGTCTGGGCCAATGATGGTGTTTGCCGACATCGCCTTTGCGCCTTATTTGCCGTGGTGGGTGCTCGTCGCGGTCGCAGCGAGCGGCGTTGGCCTGATCGCCTTCGCGGTCTGGCGCCGGATGAGCGGCGTTGGCTGGCGCTCGATCGCGCTCGCCATGGGGCTGTTGGCGCTGGCCAACCCGGCGCTGGTGCGCGAAGAGCGCCAACCGCTGAAAGACGTCGCCTTCATCGTCGTGGATGAGAGCGAGAGTCAAGGGATTGGTGACCGGAAAGCGCAAAGCAAAGAAGCGTTGTCCGGTCTTGAACGGCGGCTTTCGGCCAACCGCGATCTCGACGTGCGGGTCATCCGCGGCCCGGCAAGGGGAGCGGCCCTGGCCGACGAGGGGACCCGGCTGATGTCGGTGCTCGAGCGGGCCTTGTCCGACGTTCCGTCCGACCAGGTGGCCGCCGCCTTCCTCATCACCGATGGGCAAATTCACGACGCCCCCGCCAAGGCGGACGCCCTGTCCCTGAAGGCGCCGTTGCACGTCCTGCTGACCGGCTCGCAGCGCGAGGGCGACCGGCGTCTGGTGATCGAAAGGGCGCCCTCCTACGGCATCGTCGGCAGCGAGTTGCAGGTTACCGTCCGCGTCGTCGACACCCCGGATGAAGGTCGTGCGACCGCCGCGATCACCATGCGAATCGATGGCGGCGAAGGGTTTCAACAGCGCGTTCCCGTCAATGCACCCTTCACGCTGACCTTTCCGGTCAAGCATGGTGGCCAGACGATCGTCGAGCTCGAAGCCGAGCCGGGTGCGCGGGAATTGACCTTGCAGAACAACCGTGCCGCGATTTCAGTCAATGGCGTGCGCGAGCGGCTGCGTGTCCTGCTGGTGTCGGGTCAACCGCACGCCGGCGAGCGGGCCTGGCGCAACCTCCTCAAATCGGATCCCTCGGTCGACCTCGTCCATTTCACGATTCTACGGCCACCCGAGAAACAAGATGGCACCAGCGTGCGCGAACTGTCGCTGATCGCCTTTCCGACTCGCGAGCTGTTCGAAGTCAAGCTCAACGAGTTCGATCTGGTCATTTTTGACAACTACAAGCGCCGCGGCATCTTGCTGCCCGTCTACCACGACAACATCGCCAACTACGTCAACGACGGTGGCGCGCTGCTCGAGGCAGCGGGACCCGCCTTCGCAACCCCGCTCAGTCTCTATCGAACGGCCATGGGTCGCGTCCTGCCGGCCGAGCCGACGGGCACGGTCTACAATCAGGGTTTCAAACCGCAGCTCACCGACCAGGGCCGGCGCCACCCCGTGACCGCCGACCTCCCGGGTGCGGGCGCGGTCGGGGCCGACCCAACGTGGGGGCGTTGGTTCCGCCAGATCGACGCAACGACCACCACCGGCACGGCGGTGATGTCCGGCGTCAGCGACCGTCCGATCCTGGTGCTCAACCGGGCAGGAAAAGGGCGGGTTGCCCAAATCCTTTCCGATCACGGATGGCTTTGGTCGCGCGGCTTCGAGGGGGGCGGGCCGCAGCTGGAACTGCTGCGCCGGCTTGCCCACTGGTTGATGAGAGAACCTGATCTCGAAGAAGAGGACCTGCGCACGCAAACGATCGGAAGCCGGATCGATATCCTACACCGCAGCATGGCGACGGAGCCGCCAACGGTCACGGTCACCTCGCCGTCCGGACACGCGCAGACGGTGCCGCTGACGGCAGGTCCGGGTGGGCGGTCGGTCGGTAGTTTCGCCGCCGAGGAGACCGGGCTTTATCGCCTTACCGACGGGAAGCTGACGACTGTCGCGGCCGTCGGCGCCGTCAACCCGCGCGAATTTGCCGATGTCCGCTCGACCCCCGACGTTCTGCGTCCCTTCGTCGACGCGACCGGCGGTCGGATCGCCTGGATCGCCGAGGACGGCGTCCCGGAGATTCGGCGCATTCGCCCGGGCCGCACCGCCTCCGGTCGGGACTGGATGGGCGTCTTCACCAATGAGAGCTTCGTCGTCACCGGGGTCCGCCAGACCCCGTTGCTGCCCGGGCTCCTGACGCTGGCGCTGCTCCTGGGCGGCATCGTCTGGGCGTGGCACCGCGAAGGACGCTAGCCCGGACTAATCGCTCCCGGATCAGTACGGCATCGCCCAGATCGGCGGCCGCCGAAGTCGAGGGCCGTCGGCCGCGCCACAGTCATGACGCTTTCACCTGCCGCGAGGGTCGCTAAGCCTCTTCGATATCGGCGGCGGCGGCACGTTGCACCATGCCGGTCACCTCGCCCACTGGTCCGCGCGGCAGGCGCCGCACCTGAAACCTCTCCTCTTCGACCGGTCCAGACAGGCGCAGGCCATGGGGGATCGCCGCCACGAAACCGAGGCGGCGGTAGTAGGCTGGATCGCCTACCAGAACCACCACGTCGTATCCGAGCCGCCGCGCCCGCCTTAGGCCGTGGCGCACCAAGGCAACGCCGATCGCCTGCCCGCGGCGCGCCGGATCGACGGCGAGCGGGCCAAGAAGCAAGGCTTTTCTCGCGCCGGCGATGGCCACCGGCCAGAAGCGGAGGCTGCCTTGGAATTCGCCGTCGACCAGCGCCACATGACAGAGACGCCGCACAGGGGAAATCCCGTCACGGAAGCGATAGACCGTCTTCTTGCTGCGGTCTCGCCCGAACGCGAGGTCGAGCAGCGTCTCGATGGCAGCCGCGTCTTGCGGCCGCTCCGGCACGATTTCAAACATGGCGATCACTCCGACGACGACCGGCTGGCGGACGGAAAACCGGTTTGGCACAGGGGGAACGCGGGCTGACGCACGCGGGCTGCTCGGCCCCGAATGAGCGGGGCCACTCGTCATCCTCGTCGGAGGCGCAGCAGGGCCATGGCCCCGCGTAGCATGAAGCGCCGACGCGACGCAAGCGTCGCCGATCACGAGTCCCAATGGGGGATCGGGACCAAACCGATCGGCAAGGAAATCGACAAACGACGCGGGTCTTGGCGGGGAGGAGCGATGTTGCGGGTAGATCGCGAAGGTGGCCCCCTCCAGCCCGGCATTGGGCCAAACCGCCTCGAGGCGGCCCGCCCGCAAGTCGTCACCGACGATGAAGGTCGGTAACGGTGCAATCCCAATGCCGCGGATCAGCGCTTCGCGCGTGGCCACCCCCGTTGTTGGTGCAAAAATTTCCGCCGCATGAACGCTGCTAACCACTCCGTCTGGGCCCCGCAGTTGCCACTCGTCGGCATTGGCGGCGTAGCTGTAGCGCACGCAGTCATGACGTTCGAGGTGACGCGGCGCGGCCGGCCGGCCGGCCGGCCGAAGCGGGCGAAGTAACTTGGGGCCGCACAAAGCGCTATGCGTATCGCCCACCGCTTGGCGCAACGACTACATCCAACGCTGGCCGCACTCGAGTCTCGCTTAGATGAAACGGGCAGGCTACGCCGCGACTCTCGACCGAATCGGTTCGGCCCGCTTCGCTCCTTAGCGGCTGTTCGGTCCGACCCGTTGCTCAACCCACCCGCTTGGGCTCAAACTGAACGCCGGATTCCAGTGCCCCCTGGACAAAACTTGGGCTCAGCGTCACCTAAGTTCGTGTAAGTCAAGCCGGCAGCAGACCATATCAGTCGGCAACGCATAGAAAGGCCTGACCTACATAGTAATAGGAACACCATTTCTCGAATTTGAGTCTCGTTTTTTCCTGAAACTCTCCAAACGCTCGTCTTTGACCCTCGGCGTTATGGGCCCTGTATGCGTTGTAGTCGTCAAGGAGCAACACCGTACCAACTTGAATCAGCGGGATACATATGCTGAACGCCTCGCATGTCGACTGATAAAGATCGCTGTCGACGTTGATGATGGCTGCGTTAGTCTTGATATTCTGCGCAAGTTCTGAGGCAGTAGCCGAGAAGAGCCCCTTATAAAGCTTGAACGGCGGGGTCTTCTCGTTCGAGAAAAATATCTGCTCACATTTTCTCTCGACCAAACTCCAATCGCTCTTGAAGGTCCCTTCAGCGAAAGTTGCCGCACCCTCGTTATTCGAGGGCATCCCTTCAAACGTGTCCAGTCCATGGAACGTTGGCCTGAAGCCTCGAAATTTTTCGGCAACTTCGCGACGCGATGGCCGCCGCGACCGCCCGGTGGTGCACGATACTGGTTCGCGGCTAATCCTTGATCCGGAAAAAATGAAAGCGTGCCGTCAACGCATATCCCAGCGTCGCGGCATCGAGCACCGCCTGGCCTGACGCCTTCACTCACTGACCGACGGCCAACGCCGTATGCACGATGAGTGGTCCAACATGGGTCCCGGGCCCGGTCTCCTCGAAATCGGTATTGCGGCAGAGTTGCGCGTTGACCCCCGCCGCGAGCTCTGCCGCAACGCGGGTGCCGCTTCCAATCAGCACCGCTTCGGGTCGACCGCCCAGCTCGTTGGCATAAGAGTGGAGGGGCTTGCCGGTGAACGCCGCCCCCATATAGGCGATGCCGACATGATCGATGAGCAGGCGCTTGATCGCCGCGCGGGCCGTTCCGGGAATGGCGGCGCTCGGTGTTTCAGCGACCTCGGCCGCAAGCGTCCGGGTCACCGACCGGCCGGACGGTCCGGCCACAGCAACGCTCATTGGATTCGCTTGGTTGCGCGCGAGTGAAACAGACTGCCGGCCCGGCAAGCGAACGGCGGCCCAATCGCTCAGCCCGCCGCGCGTTCGCCGTAACCGAGGTCTTAACCGTCTACCGACATCAGATCGTAGTGAATGATCTTGTTCCAGTTCTTGTATCCCTTGACTCTCTTGGAGAGACCGGTGATGTCGAAGCCGTCGAACAGCGGGATCGCCATCGCCTCATCGGCCTGCCGCTGCATCAACTCCTGCAGCAAGGCCAGTCGCTTTTTCGGGTCCATCTCCTTTTCCTGCGCCACGACCAGATCGTTCAGCGACGGGATGCAGGTAAAAGTGTTCGGCAAGTTGCAGCCGTAGACCGAGAACACGACGGAAGCGTCCATCATCGGCGAGAAGAAGAAGGTGAAGGACGTAAGGTCACCTTCCCAACTGTTGCCATTGAAGCGTTTGGATCGCTCGGCGAACGGCATCACGTTGACCTTGACGTTGATCCCGACCTTCGCCAAGTCGGCGGCAACGATCTGCAGCACGTCGCTGGCGCCGGTGGTGACGGCCGTGGTCTCCATCAGAAGGTTGAGGCCGTTGGGATAGCCCGCCTCGGCCAACAGTTGCTTCGCCTTCGCCGGATCGTAGGGATGGGCCTTGACGTTCGGGTTAAACCCGAAGGTGGCGGGCGTCGCCGCCTGGGTCGAGACGCGGGTGAGACCCATCATGAAGTCCTTCACCAGCACGTCCCGGTTGATCGCATAGTTCGCCGCCAGACGGACGCGTTTGTCGGCGAACGGCGGCTTGCCCCCCCATTTCTTGGCAAAATCCTCGGTGAACAGGGCGATCGCAGCGGCGAACGGTGCCGGTTCGACGGCGGCGACATGGCCGGCGGCGCGGATGCGCGCGATGTCGTCGGGACTGAGGTTGAACGCAACATCCACCTCACCCGACTCTAGCGCTGCCAGCCGCGTGGCCCCTTCCGGCACGTTGAGGATTCTGATGTTCTTGGCCTTGGCCGGACGCCAGCTCTTGTCGAAGGTCACGCCGGTCAGTTCCTGATCGGTCCAATTCACTACCCGGAACGGGCCCGACGTCACCGGCTTGTTGGCAAAGTTTGCCGCGCCCATTTCGTTGAACGACGCCATGTCGACCAGGTAAAACGCTGCGAACTTCGCCACCAGCAACGGGTCCGGCACCGGTGTCACGAATTCGACCGTGTGCGAATCGATCGCCTTATAGCTTGCCAGTTTCATGTTGCGCATGATTCCGGCGCCCTTGGCGGCGTCGGAGTGCAGGTACTCGAACGCCTTCACGACGTTGACGGCGTCATTCTTGCGACCGCTGCCAAATTCGACGTCCTTGCGAAATGTCAGCCGCCAGGTTGTTGGGTTGACCAGTTCCCATTTCTCCGCGCCAAACGGGACGATCTGGGCCTTGTCGTCAACGCGGACGAACGAGTCGTAGGCGGCCTCCCACCAGTAGTTGTGCGGCCAAATGTACTGGATGCCGTAGACGTTGCCACGCGGCGTTGCCTGTTGATACATGGCCACGCGTAGCGTGTCCTTAGCGTCCTGTGCTTGGGCCGGGCCCAGATTCGCGCCAACCGCCATCATCGCCGTCGCGCCCAGCAAGAGCGCGTTAAGCCGATTCCGCATCAGTGCCTCCCATGAACGTCCGCCCCTCCGGCGATCGGCCTAGTCGGCGGACGAGCGCCCGAAAAACCGGTCCACTAGTTTAACCGATTCACGCCGTGTTGACCGCGAAAAACGGCTCGGAAAGGCTGATCAGGAGACCCAACACCCCTTGCAACCGGATCGCCCGCTCCGTTAGGCCCCGGCCTTAAAACAGCGCGGCCAGGTCGTTTATGTTCGCGATCTCTTCGACCCGGCGAACGGCGGTCAGCAACCGGCGCGCACGATCGGGCGGCAGCGACAGCGAGGTCGCCTCGAAGAACTTCTCCTCGACCATGCTTTCGGGCATGTCCATGCCAGGGCTGCCATAGGTGTCGCGCATGGTACAGCGCGTGCGAAAAGTCTGACCGCCCGCTTCGATCTCCGCCGTGCCGCAGATGTCGAGCCAGCGCAACTCCCAATAGGCGCGCGATGCCTCAGGGTCTTCGATGATCTCGACCATCGCCGCCAAACGCCGACTGAAGGGATCGGCGAGGCGTTCGGCCGTGACCCATTTTGGACCAGCCGGAATCCGCTGCAGGATCATGGCGGCGGCCCACTGGGTCGAGTAGATCGCCTCCCAATAGGTGTCTGGCGACGGCTCGAACTGCCATGGCCGGGTGTACATATTGGAAAGATAGAGGCGGATTTTGGTGATCGAACGCGGATCGACGGCGTGATCGCGCACGATGTTGCTGATCGCCTGCATGCCGCACTGGCCGTGCCGGCTGCATACCCAAGGTTTCAGTTCCATTTCGCCGTCGACCCAGTGATAGGGCGTCGGCCCGCCGGTGAGGACATCGGCGTCGTAGTCGTCGCGATACTGATCGATCTCATCGGGAATACTGTGAAATCCAAGGCCGATCATCAACGCCGCCTGGACGCCCACTCGGGCGGTGAAGAACGGTGGCCCCAGCGGCGATCGCGTCGCAAGCGGCGAGATCCGCTTGGCCATGAAAGCGGTGCCGCCCGGCGACTCGCCGCTCTGCGAGGCTCGACCGGGGAATTCCCAGGCCAGGCTCAGTACCCGCGCCGCCGTCGCCACGTCGTAGCCAAGAAGCCGCGCGGCGATCGCCGCGGCGACCGTACGCTGCTGCGGGGCGTTGGTCTTGGGCCAGCCGGCCGCGCGGCGTCCAAAATGAAGACGGGCACACAACACGTAGCCGAGCGCCATCGCGGCCAGAACCTCGCGGCCGGACGCGTTGCTCCGCTGACCGACCGCAAGAGCGGTATGAACGCAGAGGGGGCCCACGTGGGTTCCCGGCCCGGTTTCCTCAAAATCCGTCGCCCGACAGACCTGGCTGTTGATGCCGGCGGCCAACTCCGCCGGCACCCTGGCACCGTGGCCGATCAGCACGGCATCGGCCCGGCCGCCCAGATCCAGCGCGTAGGAATGGAGCGCCTGACCGGTGAAAGAAGCTCCCATGTAAGTGATCCCAATATGATCGACCAACAAGCGCTTGATGGCGGCCATCGCGCGATCGGGGATGGCGGCGAACGGCGTCTCGATGACTTCGGCCGCCAGCCTGTGCGTGATGCTAGAGGACGGTGTGGCCATGGTTCGCTCCGTAAACAGTGGGAGATGCTGGCATCGACCGACTATCCATCCCGCTAAACATGGATGCAGGCGACGTGATGGTCCGGTGCGATTTGCCGCAAGGGAATCGCCGCCATGGAGCACTCCGCGGTCTCCCGCGGACAGCGCCCGACCAGTGGACAACCCACGATCTGCCGGGTCGGCGACGGGGGGTCGCCGCTCAACGGCAGATGGGGAAGCGATGCCTTCGGATCGACCGACAGGCGCGCCGATAGCAGCGCCTGAGTGTAAGGATGTCGGGGGTTGTCGAGCACAGCGGTGGTCGTACCCCGTTCGACGATACAACCGAGGTAGAGCACGGCAATTTCGTCGCTGAAATACTCGACCGTGGTGATGTCGTGCGAGATGAACAAGTAGGTGAGGCCACGCGCCGCCTTGAGTGTGCCGAAGAGATTGAGAATCTGGGCCCGGACCGAAAGGTCGAGTGAGGATGTCGGCTCATCCAGCACGATCAGGCTCGGCTGCATGATGAGCGCCCGCGCGATGCCGATGCGCTGCTGTTGCCCGCCGCTGAGGGCCTGGGGGTAGCGCTCCATGACCTGTGGGTCCATATCGACTTCGCGCAGCATCTTGGCCACGAGATCCTGTCGCTCCACGCTCGACAGTGCCGGCCGATGGATGATCAGCGGCTCCTCGACGATGGCGGCGATTTTCAGTCGCGGATTGAGCGACTCGAAGGGCTCCTGAAATACGACGCCCATGCGCGCTCGCAACCGCCGGAGCTCACCCCTCGTCAGTGCCGCCAAATCGACGCCGTCGAAAAGGACAGAGCCGGAATCGGCTGCCAGCAGCCCGAGCACCAAGCGCCCGAGCGTCGACTTGCCCGAACCGCTTTCGCCGATTAGCGCGACCGTCTGCCCGGCGGTTATTTCGAGCGAAACATCGTTTACCGCCCAGACCGTCCCGCCGCCGGGACGCTCAAACGAGCGATGGACATGGCGCATCTCAACCAGAGGCAAGGGCAGGAACCTCCCGTTCCACGTCGAGGTGACAAGCGATCGTGCGGCCGGCCGTCAACGGCTTGAGGTTGGGGGTGTTCGTGCTGCACTCGGCGAACGCAAAAGTACAGCGGTGGCGGAAAGAGCAGCCGGTTGGGCGGGACAGCAAATCGGGAACCCGGCCGCCCAAGCCCTGAACGACCGTGCCTCGGCGCGGCACCGCGCGCAGGAGCGCCAATGTATAGGGGTGCAAGGGCCGGGAGAACACTTCCTCGACCGGCCCCTGCTCAACCACCCGCCCCGAATACATTACGACGACGCGATCGCAATAGTGGGCGACGACGCCAAGGTCGTGGGTAACGATCAACATGGACCGATTCCCTTCCTCGACCAGGCCAGCGATGAGATCAAGAATCTGGCGCTGCACGGTGACGTCGAGCGCGGTGGTCGGTTCATCGGCGACGACGAGCGACGGGTTGAGCAACAGGGCGAGCGCAATGACGACGCGCTGGGCCATCCCGCCACTCAGTTCGTGGGCATAGCCATCGAGAACCCGCTCGGGGCCGGCGATCCCGACACGCTGCAGCATCGCCAGTGCCTGCCGACGGATGGTTGCGCGGTCGGCGCGGCGGTGTGCGCGCATGACATTGCCGAATTGCGCCCCGATCGTCAGCAAGGGGTTAAGCGCGCCGAACGGATTTTGTGCAATGTAGCCGATGCGCGCACCGCGGATCCGACGGAGCTGGCGCTGACTCAAGGCGATCAAATCGACGCCCTCGAAGGTGGCCGAACCGGCGATCACCCGCCCGGGCGGCCGAATTAGGCCGAGAATCGAGTTGGCGCTCACCGACTTTCCCGACCCGCTCTCGCCGACGATCCCCACCACCTCGCCGTCGCCAACGTCAAACGTCACGCCGTTGGCCGCGTACACCACCCCTTGGCGCGTGACGAACCGGGTTTCGAGGGCACGAACCGCCAGCATTATCGGCCCGACCTCTCAAAGATGACGTCGAGCTCGTCGGCAATCAGACTGAGCGACATGACCGCCAGGAAAACCACAAGCCCGGGAAACAGGGAAACCCACCACTGTCCCGAGGTCATCAGACGCGCGCCCGCCTGGATCATGACCCCCCAACTGGGGTCGGGCGGCGACACGCCGATACCGAGGAAACTGAGCGCGGCCACCACGGAGAGCGCGTTGGCGGCGGCGATCGATAACTGGACCAAGATGACTCCAGTAACGTTGGGCAACAGGTGCACGAACAGAATCCGCCGCCGACTCGCCCCCATGGCCTCCGCGGCCTCGATAAAGCGGGCCTCGCGGATCGCCAGCCCCTCGCTCCGGATCAGGCGGATGAAGCGGGGTGTCTCGATAACGATGATGGCAAAGACGACCATCTCCAGTCGGTTACCCGCCAGGGTGACGATCGAAATGGCGAGAACCAGCAGGGGAAACGCCTGGAATGCGTCGAGGGCGCGCATGATCCCGGCGCTCATTCGGCCGCGCAGCGTCGTCGCCAAACCCAACGGCACGCCCACCACCGCGGACGCGACGGCGCCCCCGAGCGCGAGAGGCAAGTCACGATGGGCGGCGGCGATCACGCGCGAGAAGACGTCGAAGCCGAGGCTATCGGTCCCGAACCAGTGGCTCGACGACGGTGCTCTGAGCACCGCGTCCGCATCGGGCTTGATCGGATCGAAAGGCAGCGGCAGGAACAGGCCAGACAGCAACAGCGCGACCACAATGATGACCCCGACCCACAGCCCGAGATGAGCTCGCACGATGCCCGGTGCGGCCAATGTCTCAGTCATGAGTGATGCGCGGATCCAGAAGAGCGACCAAGAGGTCGAGAACGAGATACACCACCATCGTGAACAGTCCGGTAACGATGATGAATCCCTGAATCGCCGGCACGTCGAGGGCGATGATCGACTGCAGGCCCCATTGGCCCAAGCCCTGCCAGGAGAACATCGTTTCGATGATGGAGGCGCCGCCGACAAGCGTCCCGATCAGGATGGCGGTGTAAGTCAGAATGGGCGTCCGCGCCTGGAGCAGCGCATATTGCAGAACCTTGAACTCCGATAGGCCACAGGCGCGCGCAAACTGCACCTGGCGCGACTCCATCGCTGCCCCGATGGTGGTGCGGGCGACCTTGGCAAAATAGGCGGCCGTGCCGATCCCGAGCGTGACGACCGGCAGAACCGAGCGGTGCACCGCGGAGGTGAACCCTCGCCAATCGCCCGCGAGCACGAGGTCGATCAACAAAAACCGGGTGACGACGGGGGGATAGGTATCGGTGAGGCCGAGGCGGCCGATCGGCGCCGGAGCCCAGCGCCACAGGTAAAAAACAAAAAAGATCAGCAGCAGACCGATCAAGAATTCCGGGATCGCCTGGGTGGCAGTGATGACGATCCGGGCGGCGGTGTCAGGGGCCCGACGGCGGAAATAGCCGGCGGTCGCGCCAAGCGACAAACCGATCAGCGCCGCCAAGATGACCGACAACACCATCAGCTCAAGGCTGGCCGGGAAGTAGCGTACAATGTCGTTGCGCACCTCCTGGCCGTCAAAGAAGGACCTGCCGAAATCACCCCGCAGCACACCGCCGACATAGTCGACATACCGCTCACCAAAAGGACGATCGAGCCCTAGTTCGCTGCGAATGATGGCGACCTCGCGTTCGCTCGCCGTGCTGCCCGCGATCGCCAGGGCCGGATCGCCCGGCATTAGTTCGACCAACAGGTAAGACAGCGTGATAACGAAGAACAACGATGCGGGAATGATGAGGAGGCGCCGAAGGATGATGGCGCGCATTCTGGCCCCGCGCGAGCGACGGGATCGAACCGGGGTTGGATGGGGATCAACCGAATCGATTGGGCGAGACAACCCCGCATCGCCCGCTCCGGGTATCCCTATGGCACGCTGCTCAACCACCGCTCCCTCCGGTCGGATTTCTAGCACTATCCTATCCCGTCCGCCGCTATCGGGACGGGCGATCCATCTGCCGCGGCAAACGTGGTAGCGTGCCACCAATGGTGCCCAACAGCGCTAGTGGGCAATAACCTGGGAGGGTTCAGTGAATCATATCGTCAAACGGTCGGTGAAGGCGGGCGTTCTCACGGTTCTGGCATGGGGCCTCATGACGGCTGGGGCAGCCGCGCAGTTGGCCATCGTCAAAGCGATTCCTGCGGTGCCACAACAGATCGATCTGCAACAGCGCTATGAGGGTGAAGCGTCGGCCTATATCGGCGCCGAGCAGGCCTCGACTCTGTTGCAATTCGATGCCGCGAAGTTGAAGGGCGCTGGTTGCCTCGAAACCCCCCACGTGCAGCGGAGCCTGCGGCCGAACCTGGCCGAATCCTGGGCTTACAGCGCCGACGGGAAGGCGCTTGAATTCAAGCTGCGCAAGGGCGTCAAGAGTCCAGCCGGCAACGAGATGACGGCCACGGACGTCAAATGGAGTCTCGATCGCGCCATCAAGTTGGCCAGCATCGTTCGCTTCCTCATGTTCGACATTAATTCGTTCCGCGAGGATCCAATCGAGATCGTCGACCCGCTGACGGTCCGCGTTCACTTGAAAGCGCCGACCATTTTCGATTTTGCCGTCTTCACCTGGAACCAGATCCAAATCCACGATTCGAAGACGGTGCTTGCCAACGCCACGGCGGAGGATCCGCTCGGCAACGGCTGGCTGGCCAAGAACACGGCTGATTTTGGGCCTTGGCAGATAACGGCAGCGAATTTCACCCCGGGCAGCCGAGTGACCTTCACGCCTAACGCGAACTATTGGAACAACGCCGGGCGGGGCAACGCCAACCGCTTGGTCGTCCTCGGAGTCCCCGACAGTTCGACGCGCTCACAACTGCTGCGTACCGGCGAGATCGATTTTGCCGCAGCCCTGCCACTGCAGGAATATGCCAACCTGACGACCGACAGAAACGTCAAGGTCGAAACCTGCGTCGGCGCCACCCGCGACACGTTGTTGCTCAACTATCAGGACCAGCGCTTCGCCAACCCGCTGGTGCGCCAGGCGATCTCCCTGGCGATCGATCGTCAGGCCTTGGTTCGCGGCGTGTTCCGCGGCTTCGGCAAGCCGGCGGTCACCGGCGTCCATGCCGACTACGGCACCGAGGGTTTGACGCCCTACATCAAATTTGACCTGGCCAAGGCGAAGGAATTGATGGCACAGGCGGGCATGGCCAACGGATTCTCGGCCAAGTTCGTGGTCAGCGCCTCACGGCCGGGCGCCCACGCCGAGCAGGAGGCGATTTTCGTCGCCGACATGCTGAAGCAGATCGGAATCACCCTCGAGATCGACATCGTCGCCAGCGGCACGGCGTTTTCCGAACGGTTCTTCAAGGGCGACTACCAGGCTATGCTCTACAGCGAGGGACCGGCGTTCGCCGATCCTTTCTACAGCCTCAGCCTGATGAATCACGGCAAGTCGTTCCAGAACTCGTTCAAATTCGCGAACGAACGCTACGATGCCTTGGTCACCGAGGGCCTTCACCTGCCGGCGGCCGCGAGCGCCCGCCGCCAGGAGATTCTGGTCGAGGTCGCCAAGATCATGTCGGAGAACCCGCCGCAGGTTTACCTGATCGATAGCGTTGTGCCCCTCGCCCGCAACCCAAAGGTCAGCGGCTGGGAGATCCAGGGCCCCACGGCCGGCAACATCAACGCCTACTTGTTGCGCAAGGGGAACTGACCGCGGGGCCGCCGAGGACCTAGCCATGCTCGCCAACGCGAGATCCCGGTACCTGAGGGGACTAGGCGGCGCCATATGCGCCGCTTGGTTGTTGCTCCGCTTTGACCACAGCAGCGCGGCCGACCTTGCCGAGGGTGCTTGGGGCAAGAGGGCCGAATTGATCGAAGCCAACTCCGAGTTTGCGCTGGCCGAGTGGGAGGGATCGATCTACGTCGTCGGCGGTTATCCCGCGAGCCGTCGCTCGGTCGCCACGGTTCAGATCTACGATGTGCGTCGGGACGCCTGGCGGCTCGGCCCACCCTTGCCCCAGCCCAACAATCACGGCATGGCGGCGGCAGTGAACGGCGTGATCTACCTGATCGGCGGCCAAACCGACGCCGATCAGGCCTACGTCGACACCGTCTACGCTTTCGATCCACAGGCGGGACGATGGGTCGAAAAGGCGCGCATGCCAACCAAACGCAGCGCCGGCGTCGCGCTGGTCCATGCAGGCAAGATCTACGTGGCGGGCGGGCGACCACGCCGGGGCCAGGATTTCGCGGTGTACGACCCGGCCCACGATGCTTGGGAAACGCTGCCCGACCTGCCGAGCCCGCGCAATCACATCGCCGGCGCCGCGATCGATGGTCGGCTCCTCGTCGTCGGGGGCAGGTTGGGTGGCGGTTTTCAAAGCGAGCTCACCGCCGTGGCCGAGACCTACGATCCGGTGGCGCGCCGCTGGACGGCGGCGAGCCCAATGCTACGGCCACGCAGTGGCATCAACGGCGTTCTTGCCCACGACTGTTTCCACGTGTGGGGTGGCGAACATGCGTCCGGCGTATTTGCCGATCACGACGTCTACAATCCGCGGACCGGCCGCTGGACTCATCTGAGCGACATGCCCATTCCAGTCCACGGCGTCACCGGAGCCACGTTCGTGGATGGCCTGATCTGGGTCGTCGGCGGCGGCACCAGCAACGGCGGCAGTAGCGGCTCGCGCCTAAACCAAGTTTATCGGCCGGCCGGCCGCTGCGAGCGATAGTTTAGGCCCGCACGGAACAAGCCCCACCTAGTACCCGCTGGCATCGGCAAGACGGAAAAAGGGTTTCGCCAGGCGCTGTCGGCGAAACCCTTCCGGCAAGTCGATCCCGGCAGCCTTAGCGGCCGATTTCCATCTCGTAATAATTGATCGCGAGATTGACCGCCTTGAAGTTCTTGATCTTGGCCGAGTGGGTAATGACCTCGATGCCCTCGGTCAGGTAGACGATCGGCGCATTCTCGGCATTCATGCGCAAGAGCCTGCTCAAAATCTCCTGTCGCTTTTTCGGATCGAACTCTTGCGCCTGGGCTTGGATCAGGGGCAGTTCCGCCTGGTTGCAGTAGTAGGGCGGGTCCTTGAGGCAGGAGGTGTAGGAGGCGAAAACCTGTGCCACATCGAGTTCGCCCGACAGGTCATGGCCAAGGCCAAACAGATCATGTGGCCAGTCACCGCCGGTCCAGTACTTGAGAAACTCGGCGAAGGTCTGCGGCAGATATTTGGCGCGAATGCCGGCGGCATTCAGGTCCTTGACGGCCGCCTCCCAGATTTGCACGAAGGTCGGATCGGTGTTGGTCGTCCGCACCTCGGTGTCGAAGCCGTTGGGAAAACCCGCCTCGGTCAGCAGTTGCTTGGCCTTGGTCGGATTGTAGGCGTAGGGCTGAATCGTCGGATCGTAGCCGAACGACTTCGAGGTCGCCGACTGGCTGGCGACGACGCCGCGCCCGGCATAGATGCCATCGACGATCGCCCGTTTGTTGACGGCATAGTTCGGCGCCTGACGGACGCGGACATCGCCCCAGGGCGTCGTCACCGGCTGCTTGTTGCGCATCGATACAATCGTCAGGCCGATCGTCCGCGGGGCAGCGTAGATGAAGGATTTACCGCCCGCCCGCTCGACCTGTGCCATGTGGTCGAGCGAGGGTCCAACGTCGATGTCGATCTGGTTCGATACGATGCCCTGGGTCCGCGCCGGTCCTTCGGGGATCTCGATGAAGACGAGCTTGTCGACGTCCTTGGTGCCTTTCTAGGAACGGGGTAAGCCGACCGCATCAGCTCCGTCGGGGCGAAACTCGGTCACGCGGAAGGAACCGGTTCCCTCCGGCTTCTGCGTAAAGCCTTCGACACCACGATCGTTCCACGCCTTGGGGGAGACGATCGACACGGCCGTCAACCGCTTGTCGAGAACCGGCAGCGGCGCCGACGTCTTGAATTGAACCGTCATCGCGTCGACTACCGAGACGGAGCTGATGAACGGATTGACCTGCTTCGCGGTCAGAGTCGCCGCGCCCTTTTCGCTGGCGAGCCAGTCGAAAACCGCTTTGACGGCGGCCGCGTCCAATCGCTCGCCGTCCGAGAACGTCACATTGGGCCGGATCTTGAACTGCCAGGTCGTCGGATCTTTGACCTCCCACGAGCTAGCGAGGCCGGGAAATACCTTACCCTCGCCGTCGATTTCGGCGAGGTGATCGAACGGCGCCGACCAGACGAAAATGCTGGGAATGCCCCGACCCGTGGTCGGATTACCCTTCGATGGCGGCATCGACTTGACGCCGACACGAATGGTCTCCGCCGACGCCGCTGTTGCTCCGCCCCAGATCAGCGCCAAGCATGCGGCACTGGCTGCAACGGCGCGGGCTGTCCGCCAAGGACGAACGCGTGTTACTCCGTCGATGGACATCTTGCCTCCTCCCTGTTTCATTTTGCCGGCCGCTTTGTCGAAGGGCCGATCGCTCAGCGTCACTGCATCCATCATAGCCGCCTCGACACCGAACGACGATGAGGCGGACGTTCCCAAGTGCGTGGGGCATGCGTCCGCAACGCCCCCACCGCCAGAGGGTGCAGAGGTCGGCCTTGTCGGTGCGAAATCGGCAGCCGCGTTCTGGGGGGAATTTGTCCGTCCCGCTCGCTGGAGGAGCGGCAGTCAGTCACGGGTACTGCCCTATTGAAGTGAGGCCGCGCCCCGCCGCCTTGGTATATTTCGCCGCGCGCGGCTTGGCGTTTTTGACTTCCAGTTCGGTGAGCTTGCCGGCCATGTATGGCAATACGTTCGGAGAACCTGCGAAGTGTGTAGCAAAGCAGTTGGCTTCGAAACTTTTCTACACATTTTACTACGCAGGGTTTGTCGGCTTTGGCAGGAACCCCTCGGCCATGTGAGGCATAGAGAATCCAGCAATTGCGCCATTTCTCGCGCATCGCTGGTTTGCTTCGGAAGAGTTCGGAAGTGAAGTTGGTTGGGGCGGTAGGACTCGAACCTACGAATGCCGGAATCAAAATCCGGTGCCTTACCACTTGGCTACGCCCCAGCCGAATCGGCGGCACCTTAGGGGGGAAGACTCCCTTCGGCAAGGCAGCGAGGGGTCAGGTGGGGCGGGCGAGCGCTTCGGCGACCGCGCGACCAAGTTCGTCGCTTTCGAGTGGCTTCATCAGAAACAGCGTCACGCCTAGGCGCTTGGCTTCGTCGGGTCCGACGGCCTGGCTGTAACCGGTACTCAAGATAATGGGAAGATCGGGTCGCACGCGCCGCACCTCGGCAATCAGGGCGTCGCCGGTGCGACCGGGCATGGTCTGATCGGTAATCAGGAGATCAAAATCGTGCGGCGTTGCCCGTAGCGCCGCAAGCGCCTCTTCGCTGACCGTCGCGCCGACGACGGTGTAGCCAAGCCTGGCCAATACCTTCTGCCCCATGCGGACGATGGGAGCCTCGTCATCGACGAGCAGGATCCGACCTTTGCCGCGCGGCGCTTCGGCGACGGCGATCAGATCCGCCTTGGTCGCCGGCCCATCATGAATTGGCAGCCAGACATCAAACGTCGTGCCCTGTCCAAGCGGGCTGCGCAGTGTGGTGGTTCCCCCAAGTTCCAAGACGATACCGTGGACCACCGACAGCCCCAGACCGGTTCCGCACCCGCGCTCCTTGGTCGTGAAGAAGAGATCGAACACGCGTTCTTGAATCGTGGGATCAATGCC
>SHVP01000034.1 GCA_009694165.1 Alphaproteobacteria bacterium | reverse complement strand
GCCGTCTCGTCGACGACGTGATTCAAACCGACGCCGCCCTCAACCCGGGCAACTCCGGGGGACCCCTGGTGGACGACGAGGGGCGAGGTGGTCGGCATCAACACCGCCGTGATCGCCGGTGCCCAGGGCCTATGTTTTGCGATAGCCAGCGACACGGCCGCGATCCTCGTGGCTGACCTGATCCGCCATGGGCGGGTTCGGCGCAGTTCGATCGGGATCGCCGGGCAGACGACGGCGCTGTCGCGCCGCACCGTGCGCTACTATGGCTTGACCGGCGACCATGGCGTCCGCGTGCTGTTGTTGGACGCCGACGGGCCGGCCGCCGGAGCGGGCATGCGCGCGGGCGACATCATCATTGCTGTCGCCGGCGAGCCGGTAGAGGGGGTCGAGGGTCTCGTTCGCCGGCTGACCGCCGATCAGATCGGAGTGACGACGTCCGTGGTGGTGTTGCGCGGGACCGAACGGCTTACGCTCACGGTCTTGCCCCGCGAACGCTCCGCCACTCAACGCCGCCGCTGAGCAAAAAAGGCCCAGATTTCCTCGCTGGCGTCGAGGTTGTTGTTCGTCCGCCCGATCAGGGCGCGGGAAGCGTAAGGCAAGCCCCCCGGCCAAGCGTGGCCGCCGCCATCGACCGTGTAGAGCAAGACCGCCGCCTGACAGCCAAGCCATTCGAGTCGGGCAATGCGGGTTTCGTCGTTGGGGTCGCGGTCGGGCAACAGGGTTTTCACAGGGATCTCGAGGCAGCGGTTGCTGCGCGCGAACAACTTTGCCGTTGCCTCGACGCCGATGACCGTGCCGCGTTGCTGGATGACGGCGCCGCCGTCGTAGGGAACCAGGCGATCCTCGCTGCCGTTGATCATGAGAAAGGGCAGCGGGGCGGCCGGCCGGCAAGTGCCGGCAAGGGCGGTCGGCATGCTCGCCATCACCGGGGCGACGGCGGCGAACCGCTCAGCGCGCTCGCAGGCGAGTCGAATCGCCATCATGCCGCCGTTGGATGCTCCCGTGACAAAGATGCGGGCGCGGTCGACGGGAAATTCGCCGGCAAGCGTCTCGGTCAGCCGGGTGATAAAGCCGACGTCGTCGACATTGGCTTGGTGCGACGGCGAGGCGAAGTCGTCGCGGCCATCGTTCCAATGGTGGAAGCGGGCGTCCGGGTACACGACCAGGACGCCATCCCGGTCGGCTAAACGGTGCAGCGCCGCCCGCGTCAGGGCGACCATGCCGATACCGGCGCCGCCGCCGCCATGCAAGACGATGACGACGGCGAGGCTTTGGCGCCCCGCGACGGGGTTGGGGACGTAAAGGCGAAAGGTGCGTTCGACGCCGTCGTGTTCGACGGCCCGGCAGGTCGTTCCCAAGCCCGGCGATAGCGTCCGCACCGTCGGTATCTCGGCGCAGACCGGCGCCGCCTGCGCCGACGACACGGCGGCCCAGGCGACGAGCGCCAGCACGATGAGACGCCAGACCATGATGAAGCCACGCGATGAGGGACGGTTGTCCGTCGCTAGTTCATGCGGCCGTGACAAAATTTGTACTTCTTGCCCGATCCGCACGGGCAGGACTGGTTGCGGCCGACGCGACCCCAACTGGACGGGTCGTTCGGGTTGCCGGCCTTGGCCGTCCGGCGCACGAGAACGCCGGTGCCGTCGCCGCCTTCCATTTCATTGTCCCCCGTCGTCGGGTCGGCATGAATTTCCTGGGTTGGTCCCTCGCGGTGCGGCAACGGCAATGGCGCCGCCTTGTCGGGCGACTGCACCTGCAGTTCCAGGCTCGCGAGGTAGGCGGTCACGTTCTCGCGTAGCGAGTTCAGCATGGTCTCGAACATGACGAAGGCTTCACGCTTGTATTCGTTGAGCGGATCCTTCTGCCCATAGGCGCGCAGGCCGATGCCCTGACGCAGATGATCGAGGGCAAGAAGATGGTCTTTCCAATGTTGATCGAGAACGTTCAGTAGCAGGTTCTTTTCCACCATGCGCCACAGATTCGGCGTGTAGCGGGCGACCTTTTCCGCCATTTTCCGATCGACGGCACCGCTCAATCGCGCCTTGATCTCCTCCTCGGCGATGCCTTCCTCCTTGCCCCAGTCGACGATCGACAGGTCGAGATTGAAAATGCGCCGGACCTCGATGGTCAGCTCCTCGGTCTGCCACTGCTCCGCATAGGCGCGCTCGGGGATGTAGCGGGTGACGAGCTGCGTGACGATCTGCTCACGCATATCCTTGATGGTGTCGGCCACGTCGGCGACGCGCATCAGCTCGATCCGCTGCTCGTAGATCACCTTGCGCTGATCGTTCATGACGTCGTCGAACCGCAGCAGGTTTTTGCGGATTTCGAAATTTCGCTCTTCGACCTTCTGCTGGGCCCGTTCGATCGCTTTGTTGATCCAGGGATGGATGATGGCCTCACCGTCTTGCAGGCCGAGTCGCTTGAGCATGCCGTCCATCCGCTCGGACCCGAAGATGCGCATCAGGTCGTCCTGCAGCGATAGATAGAAGCGCGAACGGCCGGGGTCGCCTTGCCGGCCCGAACGGCCGCGCAACTGGTTGTCGATGCGGCGGCTCTCGTGACGCTCGGTGCCGACCACGCAGAGGCCGCCGGCCGCGATCACTTTGGCTTTTTCTTCCTCGACTTCGCCGCGAATACGGGCGATGGCGACCTCGTGCTCAGGGCCATTGGCGACGTCGGCCAGTTCCTCTTCGACTCTGAATTCGGCGTTGCCGCCCAATTTGATGTCGGTGCCCCGGCCGGCCATATTGGTGGCGATGGTGACGCCGCCCAGTCGGCCGGCCTGGGCGATGATGCGGGCTTCCTGCTCGTGGTAGCGGGCGTTGAGCACGTTGTGTCGGATCTTGCGCTTGGCGAGCTCGGCGGCCAGCGCTTCAGACTTGTCGATCGAAACCGTGCCGACCAGCACGGGTTGCCCGCGCTTTTGGCAGTCTTCGATCTGGGTCACGAGGGCCCGGGTCTTTTCGCTTCCGGTGCGATAGACCTCGTCATCCTCGTCGAGGCGGATCATGGGCATGTTGGTCGGAATCTCGACGACATCCAATTTGTAGATGTCGCCGAACTCGGCCGCCTCGGTCGCCGCCGTTCCGGTCATTCCCGCCAGCTTGGGGTACATCCGGAAATAGTTCTGGAACGTGATCGACGCCAGCGTCTGGTTTTCCTGTTGAACGTTGACGCGCTCTTTCGCCTCCAGGGCCTGGTGTAGTCCTTCCGAATAGCGGCGGCCCTCGAGCGCCCGACCGGTGAACTCGTCGATGATGATCACCTTGCCGTTGCGCACGATGTAGTCGGTGTCGCGCTTGAACAGCTTGTGCGCGCGCAGGGCCTGCGTGGAATGGTGAACTACCGTCACGTTCTCGATGTCGTAGAGGCTGACGCCCTTCAGCAGGTCGGCATCGCGGAGCAGTTGCTCCATGCGCTCAACCCCCTTTTCCGACAAGGTGACGGTGCGGGCCTTCTCGTCGATCTCGTAGTCGCCCTCGGCGAGATGGGGGATCAACTCGTTGGTCTTGCCGTAAAGTTCGGAACTTTGTTCGGCCGGTCCGGAAATGATCAGCGGGGTACGCGCCTCGTCGATTAGAATCGAATCGACTTCGTCGACGACGGCGAAGTTGAATGGCCGATGCACCATCGCGGCGAGGTCGAATTTCATGTTGTCGCGCAGGTAGTCGAAGCCCAACTCGTTGTTGGTGCCATAGGTCACGTCGGCGGCGTACTGGGCGCGCCGCTCTTGGTCCTCCAAGCCGTGGACGATGCAGCCGACGCTGAGGCCTAGGAAGCGATAGACGCGCCCCATCCATTCGGCGTCGCGCTTGGCCAGATAGTCGTTCACGGTGACGACGTGAACGCCCTTCCCCGGCAGGGCGTTGAGATAGGCGGCGAGCGTTGCCACCAGAGTCTTGCCCTCGCCGGTTTTCATTTCGGCGATCTTGCCCTGGTGCAGAACCATACCGCCGATCAGCTGGACGTCGTAGTGGCGCTCGCCCAGTGCCCGCTTGGCGGCTTCACGCACCGTGGCGAAGGCTTCCGGCAACAGATCGTCGAGCGTCGCGCTAGCTTCGATGCGGCGGCGGAAATCGCCGGTGCGCGCGCGCAGATCGTCGTCGCTCAGCTTTTGGACGGTCGCCTCGAGGGCATTGATCTTGATGACGTTGGGCTCCAAACCGCGCAGAACGCGGTCGTTTGCCGTGCCAAAAAGCCTGCGGGCAAAGCCGCCAAGCATGAGGGAACCCCGGTGGGACCAGAGGGAACGGCAGAGACGTGAGTCGGCCGTGGTGTCTGACAAATAAGGAGGCTTGCCGCAGGTGTCAACGCAACCAAGGTCGCGGCCGGCGCCGCAGGAGCCCTTCTTTCACCGGGGCGTGATGCGTCGACCGCCGGCCGGGACGGGAAATTCACTGGCCGAAAGCCAAAGCGTGCTACAAACGCCTCGTTACTCACCCCAGTGGCCACCGGCCCTTCCGAGGACGTCATGTCGTTGCTGACCCCGCGCCTTTTTGCCCTTTCGGCCGCCCTGGCCCTGACCATTATCGCCCCCGCATGGGCGCAGAACCGCGCCGATAGTCCCCTGCTGGCCACCGTCAACGGCGAGGAGATCCGCGCCTCCGACGTCGATCAATTCGTGGCCGGATTGCCGCCCCAGGTACAGCAGGTTCCGCGCGAGGAGCTGCAGCGCCTCGTCATCAACGAATTGGTCAACACGCGCGTGATCGGCGCCGCCGCGCGCGGCGACGGCATCGAGAAAGACGACGACTTCAAGCGCCGCCTGAAATTCGCGACCGATCGTCTGATCGGCGAGGTCTATCTCGCCAAGAGGGTGAAAGAGCGCATCACCGACGCGCGCGTGAAACAGCGCTATGACGAACTGGTAAAGAACCAGCCGGCGGCCGCAGAGGTGCGTGCCAGCCACATCATCCTCGCGTCGAAGGACGAGGCGGAAAAGATAGCGACCGAGATCAAGCGCGGTGGCAACTTCGACGAGTTGGCGCGAACGCGGTCGAACACCAAGGCCGGGATCCCTGGCGGCGACCTCGGCTATTTCCAAAAGGGCCAGATGCTGCCGGCCATTGCCGACGCGGCATTTGCCTTGGAAACGGGCCAGGTGTCTGGTCCGATTCAGACTCAATTCGGCTGGCACGTAGTCAAAGTCGTCGATCGCCGTCGCCAACCACCGCCGTCCATCGAGGAGATGCGCGAGGAAATCAGCCAGGAACTACAGGGCGAGATTGTGCAGGAGATCGCCCAAGAAGCGCGCAAGAAAGTCAAGATCGTGATGTTTGGCGCCGACGGCAAGCCGTTGCCGGCCACGCCGTAAGTTCCGGATCGTAGGTTGTCGCGGCGGGCGCGCCGCCTCTAGAATCGTTTTGCCATGGCCAAGTCTCCGCTGCCGCGGTCGCCGCTGGCGCCCGCCACTTTTCCACCTTTGCCGCCGGTACCCGGGGTTCGCCTTGCCGCGGCTAAGGCGCGCATCCGTTACGACCGACTGGACGTGCTGCTCGTGGCCTTTGCCCCGGGAACAGCCGTCGCCGGCGTCTTCACCCGCTCGCGGACGGCGTCGGCACCGGTCGAGTGGTGTCGGGCCGCGCTGAAACATGCGACCGCCCGGGCCGTGATCGTCAACTCCGGCAATGCCAATGCTTTTACCGGATACGAGGGCGCGCGCGCCGTGGCGGCGACGACCGCCGGCGTGGCGCAACTGCTGTCCTGCCGCGCCGACGAGGTGTTTGTGTCGTCAACCGGCGTGATCGGCGAACCGTTGCCGATCGATCGCCTGCTCGCGGCGTTGCCGGAATTGCGGAACACGCTAGCGGACGACGGCTGGTCGCTGGCCGCGGAGGCGATCCGCACCACCGACACCTTCGCCAAGGGCGCGACGCGGACGTTCACCATCGATGGCAAGTCCTACGTCCTGAATGGGATCGCCAAAGGCTCGGGCATGATCGCGCCCGACATGGCGACGATGCTGGCCTATCTCGCCACCGACGCCGCGGTTCCGGCGCCGGTTCTGCAGGCCTTGCTGAAACGGGCCAACGATGTGAGCTTCAACGCCCTCACGGTGGACGGCGATACCTCAACGAGCGACACGGTGCTGTTGTTTGCCACTGGTCAGGGTTCGGCGCATCCAGCCATTGGCAGCGCCAACGACCAGCGCCTCAACGGCTTTAAGCGAGCCTTGCGCGCGGTCATGATCGATCTGGCGCAGCAGGTGGCGCGCGACGGCGAGGGCGCGAGCAAATTCATCAGCGTCACCGTCACCGGCGCCGTCTCTGGGCGCGCCGCCCGGCGGATCGCCCTATCGATCGCCAACTCGCCCCTGCTGAAGACGGCCTTTGCTGGCGGCGATCCTAATTGGGGGCGGGTGGTCATGGCGGTCGGCAAGGCCGGCGAGAAAGCCGACCGCGACAAGCTCCGCATTCACTTCGGCGACCTGCTCGTGGCCGAAAACGGTGCCGTCGCGCCTGGTTATCGCGAAGAACTCGGCGCCGCGTACATGCAAGGGCGCGAGATCCAGCTGCGGGTCGATGTCGGCGTCGGGCGCGGCCAATTTACGGTGTGGACGTGCGATTTGACCGAGGGCTACGTCCGGATCAACGCCGACTATCGTTCGTGACGACCGTCGCTGCCGAGGGAGTCCTGCACAGCGCCCGGCTGCGGCTGCGGCCGCCGGTCGAAGCCGACGCCCGCGCCATCGCGCGATTGGCCGGCAGTTGGGCGGTCGCGCGCCAGACCGAGTCGCTGCCGCATCCCTATGGCCTCGATCAGGCCAAGGCGTGGATCGCCAATGGTCGTTATGGCCGCGAATCGCGTTTCGTGCTGATCCGCGAGGACGAGGCGGTGGTAGGCGTCGTCGAGCTGTTTGTCCGCTTCGAGGACTGGGAAATCGGCTTTTGGCTGGGCAAGCCGTTCTGGAATCAAGGTTACGCCACCGAGGCGGTCCGCACCGTGTCCGCGCACGCCTTCGATGAACGTGGAGTCGCCAAGTTGACGGCGGCGGTGCTCGGCAAGAACCGGGCCGCGTGCCGCGTTCTCGCCAAGGTCGGTTTCACCTTTCTCGGCACGCGCTCCGAACTGTTGCCGCAGCGCGGCGGCTATAAGAGTCTCGGTTGGTACGTTCTCGATCGCGCCGGTCTGGTGCCCACGTGATCGCCAAGGTCGTGCCGATTCCCTCGATTGTCGAAACCGACCGCCTGCGGTTGCGCCCGTTTGCGCTCGGCGACGAACGAACCCTGGTCAAGAAACTGGCCAACCGCAATGTCGCGCAACAACTGACCTACGTTCCCTACCCCTACCGCGTTACCGACGCGCGCGCCTGGATCGAGGATTGCCTCGCCCATCCGCCCAGCCCCAGCGGCGGGTGCCGTTTCGCGGTCGAACTGCGCCACACTGGCGAGGCGCTGGGCGGCATCAGTTTGTTGCCCCACGTGCTGGGTCACGAACTCGGGTACTGGCTCGGTAAAGGATACTGGCGCCAGGGTTACGCAACCGAGGCAGCAAAGGCGCTGCTCGTCTTTGCCACCCAGGAATTGTCGATCCGCCGGTTTGTGGCGTTCGTGTTCGACGGAAACGTGGCCTCGATCCGCGTGGTCGAGAAACTCGGGTTTCACCGGATCGGGGTGGAAACGATCGTCCGACCGGGTGGCGGCAAACAAACTGTCCTGCGCTACGTCCGTCTGATGCCGCGATGAGCGAAGTCCCGACAATCGACACGCCGCGCCTACGGCTGCGCGCGTTTCGACCGGACGACGCGCCCGATCTGGCGCAGCTCCTTAACGACGCCGAGGTGGTCCGCCACCTTAGGGTCGTGCCCTTTCCCTACACGCTCGCCCATGCTGATGAATTCATCCGCTCGACCGCCGGGAAAGGGCCACTCACCGTCGGATCATGTTGGGCCATCGAACTGAAGGAAGCGGCGGAGCTCTGCGGCTGCGTCGGGCTGCGGCCGGATGGGCACGATGCGCGGGTGATGGAGATCGGATGCTGGGTCGCACGCGCGCGCTGGCGCCAGGGCATCGCCGGCGCCGCCGTTCCGAAGGCCGTCGATTATGCGCTCGCCGTTCTGGGTAGCGATCGGGTGTCGGCCGTTGTCGCGGCCGCGAATCCCGGCTCGCGTCGCGTGCTGGAGAAAGCAGGCCTGCATCCGGTGGGCAGCGTCGAGGCCTTCCTTGTGGCCCGAGACCAAGTACTCACCAAGATCATGTACACGCTTTCGCGCGGGGAATGGCTGACGCGGCGAAGCAAGCCCATAGTGCCCGTCGTTGCGGTCGTTCTCATCGATGCCGACGACCGCGTGCTGCTCGCCCAACGTCCGGCCGGCAAAGTCATGGCTGGCCTGTGGGAGTTCCCCGGTGGCAAGATCGAGGCCGGGGAGACCCCGGAAACGGCGCTGATCCGCGAACTGCGCGAAGAATTGGGAGTCGACACCGAGGCGAGCTGCCTGGCACCGCTCACCTTTGCTTCGCACAGCTATCCGGATTTTCACCTGTTCATGCCGCTCTTCGTCTGCCGGGTCTGGAAGGGGCGGCCGACCGCCAAGGAGCACCAGGCGCTGAAATGGGTGCCGATCCCGCGCTTGTCCGATTACCCGATGCCGCCGGCCGACCTGCCCTTGGTCGCGATGATTCGCGACATTCTCTAGAGCGCCGGGCCGTTCGCTGGCGTGCCCAGACTGCCGATATAGGCAGCGAGGTAGTCGATCTGGTCGCGCGTCAGGTCAAGCGCGGGCATGGTGCGATGCGGTGTCGAGAGCCATGCCCGGAGATAGGCGCGATCGCGGTCGGGACTGGCGGCGATGGTGGTGATCGCCGGCGCGGTGTCGGCTGCTCGCGCGGATCCGGGATCAATCTGGTGGCAGCCCGTACACACTTGTTGGGCCAGCTGCCGACCGCGGGCCGCGTCGGCGGCGCTCGCGTCGATGACGACCCATGGTAAACCCGCCCCGGCGAAGAGCGTAATGACGATGCCTCGGGCCAGCCGTTCGAACATAGGTGCATGATCTCCGACCGCGCGGCCGTCGCGTTGATTCAGGTCAGCGCGGCCCGGCTTTTTCGCCGGCCGAACGCTCCGTGGTTCCGAGCGCGTCGGCAAGCCGAACCCTGGCGCTGCCCGGGCGCAACGGCTTTTGCTGGGACTCGTCCGGTGCCCACCCGGTCAGGTAGATGACCTGGAACGTCGCCCGGATACGCCCGTCCGCCCCGGCGAACCGCGACCGGTAGGTCTCGATGGTCCGTTGCAGCGTGGTGCGGCGGAGAAAGTTTCGCTTGCGCTCGAAGACGGCGTTGGTCTCGCCCATGCGCCGCAGATCGACGAAAAGGGCAAGCGGATCCCCGTAGGTGACGGTCAAGGTATCGATATCGGACACGGGCAAGGCGAACCCGGCCCGTTGCAGCAGCGAGCCGGCGTCCCGCACGTCGACGAACGGCGAGACGCGCGGACTGACCCCACCCTCAACTTCCAGTTCGGCGGCCAGGAGGGATTGGCGGAGTTCATGCATGGTGTCGCCGCCGAGCAGGGCCGCGAGGAACAAACCGTCGGGCCGCAGGGCGCGGCGCACCTGGACCAGCGTGCCGGGGAGATCGTTGACCCAGTGGAGGGCCAGGTTGGAGAGGATGAGATCGAGGCGACCGGGTGCCCAGGGAAGCACCTCGTCATCCGCTTGCACGACCAGCGGCGCGTGGTTCGCCGGCGGCGGATCGGCCGCGGTGGCGACATACGTGGTGATTTGACGCGCAGCCAACGCGCCCGACTCGCGGAGGGCATCGTGCACCAGCGGACCCCGCGCACCCAGCTCCGCCGTCACCGGAAACGTCCGTTGAATGTCGAGCAGGCGCTCGGCCAACCGCGCTGCCACTTCACGGAAGAGAAAATCCTCCGACTGCCCGGCGCGGGCGCGGCGGCGGTGCGCCCGCAGGGCAGGCCGGTCGAAGACCAGTCGATCGTTTGGCGCCATAGGGGCGTTATCGCATGGCCGCCTGAAGCGGGCCAAATCCGGCCGTTCCTTTGCTAGGATGCCCGCCGCAATAACACGGTGATGAGACGATGAAAGCGATCGTGATCCGCAGCCACGGTGGCCCGGAAGTGATGAAGCTCGAAGACATCGCCGATCCGTTGCCGGGGCCAAACGACGTCCTCATCCGCCTCGAAGCCGCCGGGGTCAACCGTTTCGACACCTCGGCGCGACGGGGCGATGTTCCCTATGCCAAGGTCACCTTCCCCCATGTGCTCGGTGTCGAAGGCGCCGGCCGCATCGTCGACAAGGGCAGCAACGTGGTGGCCTTCGACGTCGGCGATCGGGTGATGCCGATGCTGACCATCTCGAGCGGCGTGTGCCGGCATCCGGTGTGTTACTGCGCCCAGGGTTACGACAACATCTGCGCCGATTTCGACAAGTTGGGCCTGACCATGTGGGGCACCTATGGCGAGTTGGTCAAAGTGTCGCATCACAACGTCATTCGCATTCCCGATCGGTTGTCTTCGCTCGACGCCGCGGGCAGCCAGGTCGCGATGGCCACGGCCTGGGAGTTGACGATCTCCCGCTGCAAGCTGCGCCAAGGCGAGACCGTGCTCGTCAATGCTGCTGGCGGCGCGGTCGGAAGCGCGGCCGTTCAAATCGCTCGTCTCGCCGGGGCTCGAGTCATCGCGTCGGCCGGATCGGACGAGAAACTGGAGCGGGCACGCCAACTCGGCGCCGACGAGACGATCAACTACAGCCGGCAGAATCTTGCCGCGGAGGCGAAACGCCTGACCGGCGGGCGCGGGGTCGATGTTGTCATCGAGTCGGTTGGGGGAGAGGTGCTGCAGGACAGCCTCGATGCGCTCGCCCACAATGGACGCCTGGCGACGGCCGGGTCGATCGGTCGCGCCAAGGTCGAGATCGATATCTTTCGTCTCCTGCGCAAACAGATCTGGTTGACCGGGACCCATTTCGCGCCGAAAGAGACCAACAAGGTGGTGCTCAATCTGCTGGCCGAGGGCAAACTCCGGCCGGTGATCGGCAAGATATTTCCGTTGGCCGATGCCGCGGCGGCCCATCGTCTGCTCGAAAGCCGAAATTTTTTCGGCAACATGGTGCTGCAAGTCGCCGCATGAATTTCGCTGCCGTCGGCGGCGCGCTCGCGAGGCGAACCCGCTGGGTTCTCGATGCCGTGTTGCCGCCGCAATGCCCGCGCTGCGGCGCTGCCACCGAGCGACCCGGCCAGCTGTGCGGCGAATGCTTCGGCGCGATCGAGTTTATCACCCCGCCCCAGTGCCTGTGCTGCGGCAAGCCGTTTCCCTTTGCCGGCGGTGAGGCGCTGCTGTGCGGCGCGTGTAACGCCGTCCATCCCCCCTTCCGATGGGCGCGCGCCGCCATGCAATACAACTAGATGGCGAAAGACCTCGCGCTCAGATTCAAGCACGGCGACAGGCTCGACTACTCGGTTGCCTTGGTTTCGCTCATGGCAAGGGCGGGGAATGGCTTGCTGGCTTCGGCCGACGTGCTGGTGCCGGTGCCGCCCCACCGTTGGCGGCTCCTTGCCCGCCGCTACAACCAGGCCGCAATTCTTGCCCGTGGATTGGGCGGGCTCAGCGGCAAACCGGTGGAGGTGGCCGCCCTCGTTCGGATCCGCCCAACGCCATCGCAGGGGCATTTGGGCCGCCGCGCCCGGCGGCTTAATGTGCGCGCCGCCTTTCGCGGGTGCCAACCGGCTGCGGTTGCCGCCAGATATGTCCTGCTGATCGACGACGTGCTGACCACCGGGGCGACGGCGTCGGCCTGTGCGCGGACCCTGTTGCGGGCCGGGGCCGCTTCGGTCGACGTCTTGACGCTGGCCCAGGTCGTCCGAGCACGGGTTCTCGCGTAACCGGGCGGGCCCGGGTTTTTGCTAGGATGACTCCCATATTCGAAGGGACCAAGGGAGTGGCTATGGCTCGCGTTGAAATTTACACCCGGCTGATGTGCGGCTTTTGTGCCCGCGCCAAGAAGCTGCTCGACCGTAAAGGCGCGAAATACGAAGAGATCGACGTCACCTTTTCCGATCGCCTGCGGGAAGAGATGATGGAACGGGCCGAGGGCCGCAATACCGTGCCACAGATCTTCATTGACGGGCAGGGCATCGGCGGCTGCGGCGAACTCTACGCACTTGATGGCCGGGGCGAACTCGACCGGCTCCTGACCAAGGCCGCCTAGATGGTCTCGACCCTGCGGGTCGCGTGCGTTCAGGTGAATGCCGGCAACGACATGCCGGCGAATATTACGGTAGCCGTTGCCGGCGTCCGTGCCGCGGCCGCCGACGGGGCGGGGCTGATCACCTTGCCCGAGAACGCGGTCATGATCGCCGCCAATGGACGCGAGACGCGGGCGAATGCGCGGACGGAGTCCGAGCATCCTGGGTTGACGGCGTTGCGCGACGCCGCCGCAGCGACCGGGCGCTGGGTCCTGATCGGCTCGCTGGCGATTGCCACCGCCTCCGGCAAGGTCGCCAATCGCTCGTTTCTGGTCGATGACCGCGGCGAGATCGTCGCCCGCTATGACAAGATCCACATGTTCGACGTCGAGTTGCCGAACGGCGAGAGCTACCGCGAGTCGGCGAATTTCGAGCCCGGCGCGGCGGCGGCGATCGCACCGTCCCCGTGGGGGCTGATTGGCCTGACGATCTGTTACGACCTGCGCTTTCCCTATCTCTACCGCGGTCTGGCGCATGCCGGCGCGCGGTTGCTCACGGTACCGTCGGCCTTTACCCGCGTCACCGGCGCGGCGCACTGGCACGTGCTGTTGCGGGCGCGCGCGATCGAATGCGGCGCCTTCGTGATCGCCCCGGCGCAAACCGGCGATCATCCCGGCAAACGTCAAACCTATGGCCACTCGCTGGTGGTCGGTCCATGGGGGGAGGTGCTGCTCGATGCCGAGACGGCGCCGGGCATGTTTGCCGTCGATATCGAGCTGGATCGGATCGATGAAGCACGCCGCAGCATTCCGTCGCTGCAGCACGACCGATCCTATGGCGCGGCGACCCGTCTCAAGGGAGTGGCGTAACGAAGGTTTCGGCGTGCTCGGGTGGTCGGACGGCGCAAATGCGCTGGATGACTGCCGGCCGCGAGGCCAGATTGCCGTTCTCGTAGGCGACCACATGCAAGCCCGCGCAAAGCTGCAGCAGTTCGCCATCGGCGAGAAGGAACGCAGGATTCCTCGGCGGGCCAAAGCGTGCATTGCCGAGGGCAAAGGTCTCGTAGATGAGGACGCCGCTGGCCGCCAGGCTGGCAATCAGACGCGGGAACAGCGGGCGATAGAGGTAATTGGTGACGACGATCCCGGCGAAGGATTGCGAGTCCAAGGGCCATGGACTGCCGTCCTCCAGATCGGCCTGGACGACGCGGATCGTCGGGTGCGCGGCGAATGCGGCGGCGAGGGCGGCGACGTCGCGGTCGATCGCCACCACCGGATGGCCGAGGTCGACCAACAACTGGCTGTGGCGACCCCGCCCGGCGGCGATGTCGAGGACCCTTCCGCCGGGGGCGATCAACGGGGCGAACCGCCGCACCCAGTCCGAGGGCGCGCGTTCGACGAAGGCCGTATCGCCCGGCGCGCCAGCCGTGTTCCGTTCCATTGCCATTGGATTGCCGGTTAACCTTAGCCGAACCCGCCCGTGGGGGGTCCCTTGCCTCGCCCGGCATGATCATATATTGGGGTGCAGCCTTTTCCTCGGGGGCTCCAGGCCTTTGGGTTGAGCCAAAATGATCGTCTTCGATCTCAAATGCCGAAACGGCCACGCCTTCGAGGCTTGGTTCGCCAATGGCGCGGCCTATGACAAGCAGGCCAAGAACGGCACCGTTGTGTGCCCCGCCTGCGGCAATACCAAGGTGACCAAGGCGCCGATGGCGCCGAATGTCGTTACCCGAAAAGAAGTGCCGCGGCGTGCGCCCGGCAGTCCGGCCATGGCGACTAAGGGCGAATACGAAAAGGCGGTCGAGGTCGCGCGCGCCATGAACGAGCTGCGCGCGCAGGTCGAGAAGAACTGCACCTATGTCGGGGAGCAATTCGCCGAGGAAGCCCGCAAGATTCACTACGGCGAGACGGATCAGAAGAACATCTACGGCCGCACGACCCCCGCAGAGGCCAAAGAACTCCGCGAGGAAGGGATCGAGTTTGGCGTGTTGCCCTGGCCGGCGCGAACCGATTCCTAGGACCCGATCCGTCGCGCCAGCCCGATATAGTTGACGCTGAGGTCCGCGCTCAGGCGCCAGCTGCCGTCGACCACTCCATAGGAGACGCCGCGCAAGTCGGCGAGCGTGAGGCCGACATGGCGCAGGGCCGCTGCGAGTTCGCTGGGGCGGAGAAACTTGTTCCAGTCGTGGGTGCCCGTCGGAAGCCAGCGCAGCACATATTCGGCGCCGAGGATCGCCAGGCCGTAAGCCTTCATGGTGCGGTTGAGGGTCGCCAGGACCATGACGCCGCCCGGATTTAGCATGGTGGCGCAGGCGCCGAGAAAGGCCGGCACGTCGGCCACGTGCTCGATCACCTCCATATTGAGGATGACATCGAACCGCTCGCCCCACGACGCGAGGTCCTCGGCCGAGGCGTGGACGTAATCGATTGCCAAGCCGGCGGCGGTGGCATGCAAGCGGGCAACGCGGACATTCTTTTCCACGACGTCGGCGCCCACCACCTGGGCCCCAAGCCTGGCCATCGGCTCACTCAACAGGCCGCCGCCGCAGCCAAGGTCAAGCAGCCGTAGGCCCTGGAAGGGGGTGAAGCTGCGTTCATCCCGGCCAAAGTGACCGCCGACGTTCGCCCGGATATAGCCGAGGCGGACCGGGTTCAGGCGGTGAAGCGGGCGGAACGGCCCGGTCGCGTCCCACCAGGAATCGGCCAGGGCGGCGAAGCGGTCGACCTCGGCCTGGTCTATGCTGGTCGACGCAGAATCGGAGTTCGACACGGTCATCTGTTCTCGTCAGTGGCGCCTTGTCACCCCGGGCGGGAGCGTATATTTATACGCGCCTTTTTTTGGCGCACAGCCGATTTCCTCATTGGTCCGAAATCGAGTCTGGGCGATCGGTGGGTTGTCGCCGCCGCCCGCGTGGCGAGGTCCGGCGTTCTGGCAATGGCACGACTAGTTCTGAAATTTGGCGGCACCTCGGTTGGTGACATCGACCGCATCAAGGCGGTTGCGCGCCGGGTGAAGAAAGTCGTCGACGACGGCAATCATGTAGCGGTCGTCGTCTCGGCGATGGCCGGGACCACCAATCAGCTCGACAAGTGGGTGCGCGAGATCGCCAAGCTCCACGATACGCGCGAATACGACGTCGTCGTCGCCACCGGCGAGCAGGTGACCGTGGGCTTGCTGGCGGTGGCGCTGCAAGACATCGGCGTGTTTGCGCGTTCCTGGCTTGGCTGGCAGATTCCGATCCGCACCGACGACAGCCATGGCAACGCGCGGATCAACGATATCGACGGCGAGGAATTGATCCGCCGCATGGAAAGCGGGCAGGTACCGGTGATCGCCGGGTACCAGGGAGTAGGCCCGCGCAAGCGGATCACCACCCTCGGGCGCGGCGGCTCGGACACCACAGCAGTGGCGATCGCCGCGGCGGTGAAGGCCGATCGCTGCGACATCTATACCGACGTCGATGGGGTCTACACCACCGATCCGCGGATCGTTGCCAAGGCCCGCAAGCTCGATAAGATCACCTATGAGGAAATGCTGGAAATGGCATCGTTGGGTGCCAAGGTCCTGCAGACGCGCTCGGTCGAGCTGGCGATGAATCACCGAGTTCGCGTGCAGGTGCTCTCCAGTTTCATTGATGCTCCCGGCACGTTGGTCGTAGACGAGGACGAAATCGTGGAAAAAGAAATCGTCAGCGGAATCGCCTATTCGCGCGACGAAGCGAAGATAACGCTGCGGCGCGTACCCGACCGGCCCGGCGTCGCCGCCACGGTGTTCGGCAAGCTTGCCGACTCGAACATCAACGTCGACATGATCGTCCAGAACATTTCGCAGGACGACAAGTCGACTGACTTGACGTTTACCGTGAAACGAACCGACGTCGACCGCGTGCAGGCTGTTCTCGCCTCGGTCAAGGAAAAGATCGGCTATGCCGACCTGATGGCGGACTCCGGCGTCGCCAAGGTTTCGGTGATCGGTGTCGGCATGCGCAGCCACGCCGGCGTCGCGCAACGGATGTTTGCCGCCCTTGGCAAGAAGGGGATTAACATCCAGGTGATTTCGACATCCGAGATCAAGATCAGCGTGCTGATTGCCGAGGAGTACACCGAGCTTGCGCTGCGCTCGCTCCACAGCGCCTATGGCCTAGATGCAGCCTGATCTGACGGAATCGGAGCGCGCCTTCGGCGCGGAGGTGCTCGATCGCCTCTGGCAGCGCGGCCGAATCTTCTTGGGTTGCCGCTACGCCATCATGGGCGGCGCCATGAGCTGGCTATCGGAAAGTCGCCTCGTCTCGGCGATCTCCAACGCCGGCGGCTTTGGCGTCATTGCCTGCGGCTCGCTCAATCCCGACCAACTCGATCGCGAGATCGCCGCAACCTTTGCCCTCACCGACAAGCCGTTCGGCGTTAACCTGATCACCATGCACCCGCAGCTGGCCGAACTGATCGACGTCTGCGGCCGCCGCCGGGTCTCGCTCGTCGCCCTGGCTGGTGGCGTGCCGAATGGGGCTTCCATCGACCGTATCAAGGGCCACGGCGCCAAGGTCGTCGCCTTTGCTCCCGCGCTCGCGATCGCCAAGCGTCTGGTGCGTGCCGGCGCCGACGCCCTGGTGATCGAAGGCATGGAGGCGGGTGGGCATATCGGACCGGTGACGACGGGCGTGTTGGTCCAGGAAATTCTGCCGCACATCGAGGACGTTCCGATTTTCGTTGCCGGCGGGATCGGTCGCGGCGAAGCGATCGCCATGTATCTCGGTGTCGGTGCCGCCGGCGTTCAGATGGGGACTCGTTTTGTCTGCGCGAAGGAAAGCATCGCCCATCCTGCCTTCAAGCGGGCGTTTGTCCGCGGCAGCGCGCGTTACGCTGTGCCGTCGACCCAGTTGGATGAACGCTTCGCCGTGATCCCGGTGCGCGCCTTGGCCAACAAGGGCACGCAAAAGTTTCTGGAAACCCAACGCCTCGTCATCGATCGGCACAATGCCGGCGAGCTGTCACAGAGCGAAGCCCAGCTCGCGATCGAGCACTTTTGGGCCGGCGCCCTGCGCCGCGCCGCGATCGAGGGTGATGTCGAGTTTGGCTCGGTGATGGCGGGGCAGAGCGTCGGTCTTGTGACCGACGAGCGAACGGTGGCGGAAATTTTTGCCGAACTGTGTGAGCAGGCGGTGCGATCGTTGGCGATCCGGCATTGCGTCGAACGCGGGGTCTCAGCCACTATCCCCGTCGGCGGTTCGCCGCCCGGCCCATGACCGGCGTCAGCGTCGCTGGACCCCGGATCCTGCTGCGCCAACTGCGTGAGGTCATGGCCGGGTCGGGTCTGCCGCAGCAGCGGCTCGACACGGTCACGCAAATCATCGCCGCCAATATGGTGGCGGAGGTGTGCTCGATCTATTTGCTCCGTCCCGGCGACCTCCTGGAGCTCTATGCCACCCATGGTCTCAAGCCGGAGGCGGTCCACCGCACGCGGCTGAGGCTTGGCGAGGGTATCGTCGGCGATATTGCGGCACACGCGCGCCCCCTCAGCCTGAGCGCCGCCCAATCCCATCCCCAGTTTGCCTACCGACCGGAAACCGGCGAGGAGATCTACCACTCGATGCTAGGGGTGCCGATCTTGCGCAGCGGCCGCGTCATCGGCGTTCTCGCGGTGCAAAACCGCACGCAACGGGAATACACCGAGGATGAGGCGGAGGCCCTGCAGACGATCGCTATGGTTCTCGCCGAACTCGTCACCTCGGCCGAATTGCTGCGCGTCGAAGACCTGGTCGAGCTGGGCGGCAACGCCACATTGCCGCAGCGGTGGGAGGGGCTGCCGTTGTCGGAGGGGTTGGCCCGCGGCGTCATCGTCCTGCATGAGCCACCGGTCGAGGTGAAGACCCATGTGGCCGAGAATCTCGATGCCGAGCGCGAGCGTCTCGATGCGGCCCTGACCCAGCTTTCAACCAAGATCGACTCGATGTTGGCGACAGCGGCGGCTTGGCCCGCCGGCGAGCACCGCGCGGTTCTGGAAGCCTACAAGATGTTTTCCGAAGACCGCGGCTGGCTTCGGCGCATTCACGACGCAATTGCCGCCGGCTTGACGGCCGAGGCCGCCGTCGAGCGCGTGCTGATCGAGACGCGCCAGCGCCTAGGGGCGGCGTCCCACGCCACCCTGCGCGAACGAATCCACGATTTCGAGGATCTGTCGAATCGCTTGTTGCGCCACCTTGACGGGTCTTCCGAGGACGCGCGAGAGCTGCCCGAAAACGCCATTCTCGTCGCCCGTTCGCTGGGTCCGGCCGAACTCCTCGACTACGACCGTACCCGGCTGCGCGGTCTGCTGCTGGAGGAAGGCGCGCCTACGTCGCATGTGGCGTTGATCGCGCGGGCGCTCGAAATTCCGGCGGTTGGCCGCCTCGGTGCGATCTTGCAGCGATTCATGTCCGGTGATCCAGTGATCGTGGACGGCGGCGAAGGTACCGTCTACCAGCGACCCGGCGAGGAAGCCTATCAGGCCTACGATGAGTCGGTCGCCGCCCGGAACCAACTCCGCCAGGCCTTTGCCGCACTGCGCGACGAGCCGGCAGTCACGTTGGACGGCCAATCCGTGAACCTGCACATGAATGCCGGCCTGGTCCTGGATCTGCCCCGGTTGCACGACACCGGCGCCGTCGGCATTGGACTATTTCGCACCGAAATTCAGTTCATGGTGCAGGCGAATTTCCCCGACACGCCGGTGCAGCGCGATCTTTACGCGCGCATTCTCGACGGCGCGGCCGGTAAGCCGGTCGTCTTTCGCACGCTCGACATCGGCGGCGACAAGGTTCTGCCCTACCTCAATCAGCCGGCCGAACGCGAAACCAACCCGGCGATGGGCTGGCGGGCACTGCGGGTCGGGCTCGACCGGCCGGCCATCCTGCGCAACCAGTTGCGCGCGATGTTGATGGCAGCGGCCGGCCGCGAACTGCGGGTCATGTTCCCCATGGTTGCCGACATCGGCGAGTACGAGCAGGCGAGGGCCAGTCTGGACCGCGAGCGTGATAGCCTGGTCCAGCGCGGCGCTTCGGTGCCCGAACGGATCCTTTGCGGGGTCATGCTCGAGGTGCCGGCCCTCATCTGGCAGCTGCAAAGCCTGTTGCCGAACGTCGACTTCGTGTCGGTTGGCAGCAACGATCTAGCGCAGTTTCTTTACGCGGCCGACCGGGACAATCCGCGCCTCGCCGGTCGCTATGACGTGTTGTCGCCTGGCTTCCTCAGCTTGTTGCGCTCCATTGCCCGCCATTGCGCCGATCAGGCCGTGCCCGTGTCGGTTTGCGGCGACATGGCGGGTAAGCCACTGGAAGCGTTGGCTTTGATCGGGATTGGATTCCGCGACTTGTCCGTGCCGGCCTCTTCGGTCGGACCTATCAAGCTCTTGGTCCGCGGCATGAACGGCCGCCAAGTCACTGATTACGTTTCAACCTTGCTTACCCATCCCGATCGATCGGTGCGCGATCATTTGCGCCACTTCGCGCAAGATCACGGCATTTCCATTTAAGCTGTTGCGCCCTATAGGGGTTTCTGCCCTAATTCCCGTCGAACATGGGCTCGCCTGCCAGCGGCGGGCGGCCCGGTGATGACGCCGTGACCAGATGACGCCAAGATCTCGAGGCAGGGGGCGTCCACCGTGGAACCGGTGTGCGGACCGGCCGCCGGCCTTAGCGACGGTACGCCGGAGAGTGTATGAATGACGTATCAGGAACCGCACGTCGATAACAGGCAGCAGGACACGAACCCCGGCCGTCGGCGGCTACAACTGCGCGAGATTGGAGATACCGCCCCGAATTACACCGGGATCGGTACCGATCTCAGCGCCGCCCGCATGCGTCTAGGTTTGACGGCGGGAGAAGCCGCCGATCACCTGCGCATTAATCCAAAATATATCCTCGCGATCGATCAGGGCCGGTTCGATGTACTGCCAGGTCGCGTCTACGCCTCGGGCTTCTTGCGCAGCTATGCGCGACTGCTCGAGCTCGACCAGGAACGGGTGATCGAACAGTTCCGGGCCGAGCAGTCCACCCCACGGCACGACAACCGGCTCGATTTTCCCTCGCCGCTCGATCAGGGCCGGCTGCCGACCGGCAAGCTGCTGCTCGCCTCGGTTCTCTTGGCGGCTGCGGTCTACGCCGGCTGGCTGGTGCTGACGAAAGACGACCGCCGCACGGCCGATCGGGTGCCTTCGGTGCCGAGCAGCCTGGTGGGGCCGGTCGAGTCGTTGACCGCCGCGGCCCCCTCCGGTTCGGAGCAGAGTTCGACGTCGGCCGCGAGCGCGGGCTCGACCTCGCCACCGCCAGCCAGTCCGCCGGTTGAGGCGCGGACGACCCCAGAGTCGACCGGTGCGCCCGCCGCCGGCGCAGCGGCGTCGCCGACAACACTGGGTACCGGCTCGTCCGCCCCGTCGCCAGCGGAGTCCTCAAGTTCCAGCCCGTCTGGCCCATCGTCGTCGGCGGCGGGAACCGTTTCGTCCGCCGCGTCGCCAGCGGCCTCGTCGGGCGCTTCAGCGGCCACGCCGTCGCGACCGTCCCAACCCCCGACGGCGACGGCGCCAGGCGGGCCGCCTGCTACCGCCACGGCGCGGCGGCCGGGGGAGCCGCTTCCGGCCACCCCGTCGGCCACCCCGGGGGTAACCGGCAGCGCCGGTCCCTCGGCACCGGTGCAGACACCCACGCGTCCACCGGCAGCGCCGGCAGTAACTGCTCCGGCCCCGGCCCAAGGCGCCGCGGCGGCGCCAGCGGTCGTCCCACCCAATTCGGCCGCCACAGCATCGACCGATGCAGCCCGCGCGGTTGGCGCGGCGGCCACTGCGTCGTCGAGCCCGGCGCCTTCGGCCGGAAGCCCAACAGGAACGAGCCAAGCCGCATCCTCGGCCGCGGCAACCCCATCCGCGACCTCCGCATCCGGGGCGGGCAGCACCGCCGTGACCGCGGTCGATCCGCGCAGCCAACCGAACGCGCCGGCGACGACTGCTAGCCCGGTGGCGCGGGCCGACGCGCCGCCGGTCGCCTCCTCGTCGGCGCCAGCTGTTCGGCCGCCAGCGAAGTCGTCTTTGGCGAGCGCGGCGCCGGCACCGAGCACGGGCGCTTCCTCGGCCGGTACGCCGCCGTTATCGCCGAGCGGTTCTGCCCCCGCCGATTCGGCATCGTCCACGCGCAGTACGCCGGCCGCTCCGATCCCGGGCTCGGCGCCCGCCATCGCCGCGCTGCCTCCGGCGGCATCCAGCCCCGCGGCCTCGCCCGAGCCCGGCGACACTGGTCGCCAGACATTCGGATCGACCAACGCCGATTCACGAATCCTGATCATTGCCTCGGGGGAGAGCTGGATTCAGGTGCGCAATGCCGGTGGCACGGTTCTGTTCGCACGGGTGCTCCGCCAAGGCGACCAATATCGAGTCCCCAACCAGCCGGGAATGTTCCTGGCGACCGCTAACGCCGGCATGTTGGAGATTTACGTCGACGGTCGCCCGATCCCAAGGGTCGGTGCCGGCGCCGGGGTCAGACGCGATATCGAGTTGGATCCTGCACCTCTGCGCTTCGGCTTCCAAATGGGTGAGTAGCGACGCTGCCTTGATCGTCGGGCGCCGTGGCGGCATAGTCCGCGCCCGCGGCGCCCCACCGGAGCCGCCTTAACGAGCAATCATGAGCATCAGACCGTATCGCGATATCGTTCGTCGCAAGTCGCGGCCAGTTCGCGTCGGTCGCGTCGTCGTCGGCGGTGATGCGCCGATCAGCGTCCAAACGATGACCAACACGCTGACTCACGACGTCGCGGCCACGGTGGCCCAGGTCCGTGCGGCCGCCGATGCCGGTGCCGATATCGTGCGCATCTCCTGTCCGGACGAAGAATCCACCGCGGCGCTGCCGGCGATCATCGCGCAGGTCGACGTGCCGATTGTCGCCGACATTCATTTTCACTACCGCCGTGCGATCGAAGCGGCGAGAGCCGGGGCTGCCTGCCTGCGAATCAATCCCGGTAATATCGGCTCAAAGGATCGCGTGCGCGAGGTGGTGAAAGCGGCGCGGGATCATGGCTGTTCCATGCGCATCGGTGTCAACGCCGGGTCGTTGGAGCGGGGGCTGCTCGACAAATATGGCGAGCCCTGCCCGGAGGCCATGGTCGAGAGCGCGCTGAACCATGCCCGGATGCTCGAAGATCAGGACTTCCGCGACTTCAAGATCAGCGTCAAGGCATCCGATGTGTTCCTGGCCGTTGCCGCCTACCAGCAGCTCGCCGAGGTGTGCGACTACCCGCTGCACCTCGGCATCACCGAGGCCGGGGGGCTGACGGGTGGGACGGTCAAGTCGGCGATTGGCATCGGCTCCCTGCTGTGGGCCGGAATCGGCGACACCGTTCGGGTTTCGCTTTCCGCCGAACCAGTCGAGGAAGTGCGGGCCGGTTTCGAAATCCTCAAGTCGCTCGGCCTCCGCCGCCGCGGCATCTCGATTGTGTCGTGCCCGTCTTGCGCGCGGCAGGCGTTTCCGGTGATCAAGACGGTCGAGGTCCTGGAAAAGCGGCTTGCCCACATCACGACGCCCCTCAGCCTGTCGATCATCGGCTGCGTGGTCAACGGACCGGGCGAAGCGCGGGAAACCGACGTCGGCTTGACCGGCGGTGGCCGCGGTCAGCACATGGTCTATGTGAGCGGCATTGCCGACCATAAGATCGACGATGAGCGGCTGGTCGATCACATCGTCTCCCTGGTCGAGGCCAAGGCAGCCGAGATCGACGCGGGCGGCGCCGTCGTCGCCGCTGCTTCCTAGCCGCGCCCCGTCCGCCAGCCGAAGTCCGATGCCGGCCATCGCCAGTCAGAAGCTCGATCAGCTGCTTGCCCGCTTCAGTGAAGTGGAGAGCGCGCTCAACAGCGGCGCTGGCGGACAGGAAACCTACGTCCGCTTGTCGAAGGAGCATGCCGAGCTGACGCCGGTCATTCAGGCGATTCGCAAGCTGCGCAAGGTCGAAGACGAAATCAGCGGCCTGCAGGAAATCCTCGCCGACAAGCAGGCCGATCCGGAAATGCGCTCGCTGGCGCAAGCCGAGCTGGATGCCAACTTGGGCGAAATTCCCAAGCTCGAGCGCCACCTGCAGATCATGCTGCTGCCGGTCGACGAAGCCGACGCCAAGAACGCGATTCTTGAGGTCCGCGCCGGCACCGGCGGCGACGAGGCGGCACTGTTCGCCGCCGACCTGTTCCGGATGTATCAGCGTTACGCCGACGTCCACAAATGGCGCTTCGAGATCATGCATGTTTCCGAGAGCGACCTCGGCGGGATCAAGGATGCGGCGGCATCGATCGAGGGGCGGAACGTTTTTGCCCGCCTCAAATACGAATCCGGCGTGCATCGCGTGCAGCGTGTGCCGGCGACCGAGGCGAGTGGCCGCATCCATACTTCGGCGGCCACCGTCGCCGTGCTACCCGAGGCCGAGGAGGTCGACATCAAGATCGAAGAGAAGGACCTGC
>SHVP01000033.1 GCA_009694165.1 Alphaproteobacteria bacterium | reverse complement strand
AGCGCGGCGTATAGAGGCGCAAAAGCTCTCTGCGCATGGCCCGATCGAAGATGGGCACACCAGTTAGAACGAGACCACGGGTCCGCTTGGGGTGGCGCAGAGCGAAGGCGAGCGCGATCGCAGCGCCGGTATCAAGTCCATAAACCGGACAGGGGGGGAGATTCAGCGCGCCGAACGTGAGCGCAAGCGCATCAGCCATCACGGCAGCGTCGATTCGCCCGGCGCCGAGTCCCTCGGAGTCACCAAAGCCGGGCGTATCGAAGGCGAAAACGGTGAAGCGACCGGCCAATTTTGTCATCAGGCCGACATAGGCGGACGAGTTCATCGGTGTTTCGTGCAGCAGGACGACCGGAGACCCTCGGCCGGCGCGGCGATAATGAACCAACCGTTTGCCGACCGGGAGATAGCGCCGGTGAATCCCCTCTGCCGCCACGTCCGCCCTCCCTGGCCGCGAACGCCCCGCCGGGATCGACCGCGCGTTCGAGCACGATCTTGGCACGGGGGACGACCCGGGCGAAACGCCACATCCTGAGCAATGCCAGGTTGTCGACGTTCGCAGTTCAACCTAAGCTTTCTTGCCACTATTGAACGCGCAATTCCCAGGGAAAGGCGATGGCCAGCTCGCAGAACATCATGAAATGGAGCGACGAGGCTGACGTCGTCATCCTCGGCTACGGCCTGTCCGGAGCGGTGAGCGCCGTCGTCGCCAAGGACGCCGATCCCCAAGCGGACATCCTGATCGTCGAAAAGATGGCGGAAAGCCGAGCCGGGGGAAATAGTCGCGTGTCCGGGCAGACGATCTTTTGCGCCAATAACCGGGCGGCTCTGGCACGCTACAAAATGGCGATGGACGAGCCCAATCCGTTGCCGCCCAACGTGCTGGAGGCATGGTTGGACGGAGTCATTTCGCTCGAACCCTGGCTGACCGACATGGCCAGCCAGGTTGGACAGCGCTATGTCCACACCAATCGCGGCAACGCCAACACCGTCCTCGTTGAGTTTCCAGAATTTTCCGGATCGGAATGCGTTGAATTCAATTCGACGATCGAACCCAATCCGAGCGGGGTCTGGACCTGTTTTCGCCGGCATGTCGAACGGCGAGCGATTCGAATCGAGTATCAAACACGTGCGCTCGAGTTGGTCCAGGATCCGAAGTCGCGTGAGATCCTCGGTGTCCTCGTCGCCGCGAATGGGGAGAGCAAGGCGATCAGGGCGCGCCGCGGCGTGGTGGTGTGCACCGGGGGGTTCGAAAACGACCTGCCGATGCAACGCAACCTGTGGGGCGCGGATCGCGTCTACACCCTTGGTACACCTGGAAACACGGGCGATGGGTTGAGAATACTCCAGCGGGCCGGGGCCGACCTCTGGCACGTTCGCAATTGCACCCAGTCGGGCGGCTTTTGGCCCGCGTTCAAGGTGCCGGAGTTCGAATCGGCCTTCATGCGCCGGAGCCGATTGACGCAATTCAGTTTCATCGAAGTCGCCCGCGATGGGCGGCGCTTTCATAACGAGGTGACGCCCTATCGTTTGCGCCATGCCAAGCAGCACGTTCACGGCCACTGGATCGACGCCCCGTTTCCTTTCGTCCTTCCCGTCCACATGATCATGGATCAGGCAATGCTGGATGGGGCGCCCCTCGTCGGCTGGTTTTCCCACCCGATCGGATGGAACACTCTGGTCGAAGGATATGAATGGAGCGCGGACAACAGCAAGGAAGTCGCGCAGGGCTGGATCCGCAAGGCGGCCTCCCTGTCGGAACTCGCCGGTGTGATCGGTGTCGACCCGGAGGTCCTGGCCTACAGCGTGAGCCGGTACAATGGGGCCTGCACCAGTGGGCACGATGCAGAGTTCGCCCGCCCGCCCGAAGAGATGCGCGCCATCGCAGGGCCGCCCTTCTATGCGGCGGAAATTGTGCCCGGCATCGTTTCGACGACGGGAGGCGGCCGGCGCAACCACCTCGCCCAGGTAATGGACCATGGCGGGCGACCGATTCCTCGGCTCTACGAAGCGGGAGAACTGGGTGCCGCCAATCCCAACCTCTATCAGTCGGGGGCGTTTCTCACCGATTGCTTGGTGTTTGGCCGGATCGCCGGTCGCAACGTCGCGGCCGAGCGGCCCTAGTCGAATTGAGGGGAGCCTCGCGACCAGGCGAGAGTTAGTTCGCCCTCATCCCTTTGATGAGGGCCGCCACGTTGTGGCGGATCATGTTTTCGTAAGTATCGGCCTCCCCGGGGGTGGTCGACAGCGAGTCGGCATAGAGCTTGCCGCCAACGGTCGCTCCGGCATCCCGGGCAATTTGCCCGATCAATCGCGGGTCACCCATGTTTTCGACGAAGATCGCCCTGGTCGCGCTCCGGCGGATCTGATCGATCAGACGAGCGACATCGCGCGGTGTCGGTTCGCTGTCCGACGAGATGCCGGCGGCAGCCTTGAATTCAATGCCGTAAGCACGACCAAAATAGGCAAAGGCATCGTGCGACGTGATCACCCGCCGCTGCGCCGGGGACAATTCGGCGATCTGACGCCGGATATCCTCGTCGAGGGCGCGCAACCGCGCGGCATAAGTTTCCGCATTGGCGCGAAAGATCGCTTCGGAAGCGGGCGCAGCCGTCACTAGCGCGTGGGTAATGTTGCGAACATAGACGATGGCGTTGGCCACATCCTGCCAGGCGTGCGGATCGGCCACGGCGGATTGGCCCGCGGCTACCATCAATGGTTCAAGCCCCGCCGAGGCGACGGCAATCGGGCCGTGTAACCCAGACGCCCGCACCAGGCGATCCAACCAACCCTCGAAGGCGAGGCCGTTGACCACGACCAGGTGAGCGCTGGTGAGTGCTCGGCTATCGGCCGGCGTCGGCTGGAAGGCGTGGGCATCCGAATTTGGACCGACCAAATCGGTCACCTCAACCCGCTCGCCCCCGACAACCCGTACCATGTCGGCAAGAATGCTGAATGTGGCCACCACGCGTAGCCTCTCGAAGGCTTCGGCCGGCGTCAGCGGCAACACCACCAGGGCAGCAAGGATCATCGCTCCAAGAGATCGCATCGCCCGAGGTCAGGCCTCCAGGTGCCGCGCCCGCGTCCAGCGGCGGACCAGTCCGCCGTCGGTGCCGAAGACCAGCGAAATCAAATAGAACGCCCCGCTGGCCATGACGATCGATGGACCGGTCGCATTGCCGACATGGTACGAGACGACGAGGCCGCAATAGCCCGACGTCGCCGCCATAAGAGCGGCGATAAAGCAGAGTCGCGCGACCGATCCGGCCCAAAGCCGCGCCGCCGCTGCGGGGATCATCATCAGACCGACCGCCATCAGCGTGCCAAGCGCCTGAAAGGCGGCGACGAGATTGATCACGACGAGCAAGAGAAACACGACATGATAGATGCCGCCCCTCGCACCGTTCGCTTTCAGGAACTCGGGATCGAAGCACTCAATGACCAGAGGCCGATGGATGGCGACCAGGACGACCACGGTGACGCTGCTGATTGCCGCGACCATGGTCAGGGCGTCGTCGTCCACCGCAAGAACCGACCCGAACAGAAAGCGCATGAGATCGATATTCGACCCGTGCGCCGAGACGATCGTCACTCCGATCGCGAGTGAGATCAGGTAGAACGCGGCAAAGCTAGCGTCTTCGCGCAGGGGCGTCCACCGCGTCACCAGGCCGGAAAGCACGGCCACCAAGATCCCCGCCGCCAATCCGCCGACGCTGAGGGCGGGCAGCGACAGGCCGGCCAAGAGAAATCCCACGGCGGCCCCCGGCAGGAGGGCATGACTCATGGCGTCGCCGACGAGACTCATGCGGCGTAAGACGAGCCACACGCCCACCGGCGCGCAGCCGAGGCCGAGCGCTAAGGAGGCGACGAGGGCGCGCCGCATGAAGGCGTAGTCGGCAAACGGCCCAATAAACAGATCGTAAATAGTCACTACGCGACAGCCCGAACGCAAATGTCGGCGTCGTTCCGCCAGGCCTCGGCCATGGTGTGGGCGCGCTGATGATTCTCCGCGGTGAGCACCGAGGCCGTCGGTCCCCAGGCGACACATTCCCGGGCCAGGTAGAGTGCCTCGGGAAACACGTCCGCTACCTGAGTGAGATCATGGAGGACGGCAATGATCGTTCGGGATTCGCCATGCCAGCGCTCCATCAGTTCAAACAAATCAGCCGTCGTCCGCGCGTCGACCGGGCCGAAGGGTTCGTCAAGCAGAATGACCGGCGCATCCTGCAAGATGACCCGCGCGAACAGAGCGCGTTGAAGCTGCCCGGTAGACAGCGTCCCGATCGGCCGATCGTCGAATCCGACCAAGCCAACCGACGACAGCGCCTGCCGCCCTTGTTCGATCAAGTCCCGCGCAATCCGACCGAACGGACCGACCTTTCGGTAATGACCGAGGAGCACTGCGTCCAGCGTCGTGATCGGGAAGCTGCGATCGATGGCCGCATGCTGCGGCAGATACGCGATCGCGTGCGCCGACAGGCCATTGGTCGTGATGCCTCCCGCGTCGACGGGTAGGAGCCCGACGATCGCCTTCAGGAGTGTGGTCTTGCCTGCTCCGTTGGGACCGACAACCGCGGTAAGAGATCCGGCGGAAAAGACGCCCGATAGGTGGTGCACTGCCGGATGCCGGCCATAGGACACCGTCACATCGCGAAGATCGATGACCGGGCCCACGGCGCTTACCCAACGCGTTGGGCCGCCCACCACACCGCGAGCCACAGCAAGGCAACACACGCCGTCGCCCCTACCACTCGGCTCGCCAAGCCCGCGGTCAACGCCCAGGTATCCACGATGCGCCCCATGATCCAGCCCTTCGCCAGAGTTGATAGGTTATACTATAACAAATTGGCACAAAAACAATGCTAGCGTTGGGGAGGCCCTGCGTCGCCTCGGGCGCGCCGACGGCGCCGCCGCCCGCCTCGGTCACGAGATCGATGGTCTCGCCACCCAACTGCCGCTTGACCTCGCCGAAGATGTGGGCGCGCTCAAGGCCTATCTGGTCGATCTCATGGCGGATGCGACCGCGCTGGCCGAGCGGGTCGCGACCGCCATCGAGGATGAACGGGTCGAGCTGCGCCGGCGCTCGCGGCCACGCGCTGCCGATTTACGCGCCCCGCGTCCTTCCCTAGCATCGCCCTGCCGCCACCGGAGGACCGCATGCCGTTGCCCACCACCACCCTGCCCTCGGGCGAACGCGTCCCAGCCTTTGGCCTCGGCACCTGGCGCATGGGCGAAAGCGCCGCCGTCCGCCGTACCGAGGTTGCCGCGGTGCGGCTCGGCATCGAGCTCGGCCTCAACTTGATCGACACAGCCGAAATGTATGGCGAGGGCAACGCCGAGGAGATCGTCGGCGAAGCGATCCGCGGCAAACGCGACGGACTCTTTATCGTCTCGAAAGTCCTGCCGAGCAACGCGAGCAAGGCCGGCACGATCGCCGCCTGCGAGCGCAGCCTGCGCCGGCTCGGCATCGACTGCCTCGATCTCTACCTGCTGCATTGGCCGGGACCGCATCCCTTGGCGGCGACCGTCAAGTCGTTCACCGCACTGCAACGAAGCGGCAAGATTCGTCATTGGGGCGTCTCGAATTTCGACACCGCCGACATGACCGATCTGGTGCGATTGGCGGGCGGCGACGCCTGCGCCACCAATCAGGTGCTCTACAACCTCGCCCGCCGCGGTATCGAGCACGACTTGGTGCCGTGGTGCCGCCGGCGGCACATGCCGATCATGGCCTACTCGCCGGTCGATCAAGGCCGACTGCTCGGCCACCGCGCGCTGTTGGCCGTGGCGCGGAAGCTGGCCGCGACGCCGGCCCAAGTGGCGCTCGCCTGGCTCCTACGCCAGGAGGGCATGATCGTCATCCCGAAGGCCACCGAACCCGACCACATCCGCGACAACCTCGCCGCCGCGACCCTTCGGATTCCTGACGAGCAACTGCGCGCGCTCGCCCAGGCGTTTCCTCCGCCCACAAGAGCCGTCGCGCTCGAAATGCTCTGACGACTTTCTTCGCCCGCCCGCCGCCCACGAGACCGCGTTTGATCCTGTCGCCCATTGCGCCCGACGACCTGCCGGCGGTCCTTGCCGCCTTTGCGGCCCGTCTGCGCGACGACCCGCTGGCGGAGGCCGCGTTCGCCCGCATCCGCGCCGGCGACATCGCAACCGAGGCCGACGACACGCCGGAATGGCGGGCGGCCGCTGTCGCCCTCGCCCGCGCCTATGGCATACCCACTCTCGACGAAGAGCCGGCCGTCGCCTTCAGCTGGGACGGCACGGTACTGCGAACGCTCAGCGAGCCTTGGGTCATCGTTCACGAGGTCGCCCACTGGCTGCTCTGCCCGCCCGCACGCCGGCCGCTGCCCGACTTCGGCGTCGGCGCCGGACCGGAGTCCGGTCGCAAGGCGGAGGCCGACGCCGTCCGCGTGGTCGACGACGATGCCCAGCAGCAGGACGAGGCGCTGTCGTCGTTGCTGGGTATTCTGCTGCTGGCCGAGATCGGCGCACCGGCGCTGCCCGCCTTCCTCGAACAGAACTGGCTCGAAGGCCATGAGCGTCCCGACGCCGTCGCTCATTTCTGCAGGACTGCTCGGGGGCTTTTCGGGCGGCGCTTGATCGACGAAACGGCCCGGCCGCTACGACCGCCCGTCCGCTAATCTCTCGCGCCCGTCACCGGGAAACATCTTGGCCAAGCGCCCGCGTATCGTCAGGCGCCGCGCTTCGCCTTGTCCGTTCGCCGCATCGGTCAGCACTTCGAGCACGCGCCGAGTGACCGCGGCCATGGTCTCGCGATCATCGGCACCGGGCAACGGCGGCGCATGGACGACCGTATCGCCCGTGTAGGTAGAAACGACGCCGGCGGAAAGTGCGGCCAAAACGGGCGGCGGCCCCCCCGCCGCGAGGTCGTGGACGGCTGCGCGCAAGAGTCGCCGCAACAGGACCACCCCACCGTCGCTGACCACCAGATGCTCACGCGCATGAACGGCGATCGGACGCTGCGACACCTGCGCATCATAGTCTCCGGGGACACGCTGCCGCTCGTGATAGGGACGATCGCCGGTCTGCCCCATGAAATCGACGCTTTCCAGCCCGACTTCCTCCTCCTTGCCAACGCCGCGCGGGTCGGAAAGCGAACCGAAGTGCCGCCAGCCGATCGACCGGCAATGGGTATCGTCGACCGGAATGGTCCACTTCGTGCCGCTGCCGCGACCGAAGAAGCAGTCCTGTTCGGCCTCTTCCCACGAATAGGCATAGCGCATCAGGTTGGGCAGGATCGCATCGTTGATGCGCACCCACACGCGATCGTCGACGCGCCGCGTCGAGACGCAGAACATGCCGATGGGGCTCTGATGAAACTCCATCAGCGGCACCTTGGCGAACTGCGACGAAAACTGGGTTCCCGAAATGATGGTGTGCAGGAACACGCCATGCGCCGGGTCGACGCTGTTCTCATGCACTTGCAGCCAGTTGCAGGGGGTTGCAATCGCATACGGAACGAGACGATCTCCTGGAAGATCGTAAACGTCGAAATGCGGGAATGGCGGGCGCAGATCGGGCGGGCCCAAATAGGCGAAGATCAACCCGCGGAACTCCTGCACCGGATAGGCGCCGTGAAACACCCGACCGCGCAGGGCCCCCGGTTCTATCTCGCCGGGCATCTCGAGAATCGTGCCATCCGCGCCGTACAGCCAGCCGTGATAGCAGCAACGCAAGCCGTTCGCCTCGACGCGTCCGAACTCGAGCGAGGCACCGCGATGACTGCAATGACGCTCGAGCAGACCCAACTGGCCGTCGCCGGCACGAAAGAGAACGAGATCCTCTCCCATTATCCGCGTCGCCAAGGGCAGGTTTTTGACCTCGGAAGACATCGCGACCGGCTGCCAGAAACAACGCAGGTATTCGCCGCACGGCGTCCCCGGCCCGGTTTGCGTGATCTCGGCATCCACCGACGGGACGACGCGCTGCTCGTATTGTTGATACGGTCCACGCAGACTCCGGGTATGGCGCGAACCGCCTCCACCGCCCTGATCTTCGGCCCTGTCCCGCCTCATTGCTTCTCTCCCGGTCCCCGTGGTCGGCACACGTCAGGAGCCGACCTGGTTGGTCATCGCCGCCTTATGCGTCGCCAGTGCCGCCAGGCGTTGGTCTCGCCACCGTTGTCGCGCCTCGACGTCACCGCCGATCAACCGCATCAATTGCTCGTGGACCAGGGCAATGGTGCCGGGATTCCAATCGTTCCCGACGAACAATTCTTTCCCGCGGGCGCGCAGCCCTGGTCCAAACCGTTCGGCGGCGTCGCGAAAGCCGCCGGGCGCATTGATCGCCATCGTCTCCAACGGCCCCATGAACGACCAGCGGAGACCGAGCGCATCCTTGACTGCCCGCTCGACGCCATCCACATCGACATAGCCCCCGGCGACCAGACCGACCGCCTCATTGATCACAGCCGCCAGCAGCCGCGAAATGACAAAGCCGGGGATTTCCTTCTTCATCACCACTGGCGACATCCCGGCGCGCGCCATGAGCGTGCGACAACGCTCCATCGCCTCCGGGGCCGTCCATGGCGCCGGCACCAGTTCGACGGCCGGCAGCAGAAACGGCGGGTTTGCAGGATGGGTGACCAGGCAGCGGGATCGACCCGTCAACCCTTCGGTGAACTGCGACGCCGGGATGCCCGAGGTCGAACTGCCGAGCAAGCATGCGGGCGGGGCCGCCGCATCCATCTCGGCGAAACATGTCCGCTTGAGGTCCACGTTCTCCGGCAGGCTTTCGATGGCGATGGCGGCGCCAGCCATCGCCTCGCGCAGCGACGATGCGCTCTTGACCCGCGTCAGCGCGACGGACGCCGATGCGATAAGTCCAGCCCCTTCCAGATCGGCGAGGCCGGCGGCAATGCGGGTACGCGCGGCGATATCGTCGACGCCCGGTCGACCGGCCAGCACGACGTCAAAGCCCCCGCGCGCGAAGGCCACGGCCCAGGCACAGCCGATGATGCCGCGTCCGACGATGACGGCCCTGTCAGCCATTACGACCTCCGCTCCGGCAACACGCGCAGCTCCATCCGCTCGGATGTGAGCGGCTCGTATCCATCGCTCGTGACGACGACCGTGTCTTCGACGTGGATGTTACCCCAGCCCAGTTCGTAGTAGGGCATGTCGACGTTGATCACCATGTTTGCTTCAAGTGCGTAATCGGCCGTCTCCACATCATGCGTTCGCGGGCCGACCAGCACCGGACTGTCGGTGTGTTCGAGCCCGATGCTATGCGGGGAGACGTAGAAGTACTCCGGAAACCCGGCTTGCTGAACCGCCTTGACGACCCTGTCGATGAGTGCCGACCGACGCAACCCGGGCCGAATCGCCTCGCAAGCCGCCCGCCATCCGGCCTGTATCGCCCGCATGCGCCGAACCAGCTCAGCGCTCGGCTCCCCCACCACCGCGGTACGACCAAGATCGCCGAAATAGTGCTCGTACTCGCCGAGCGCATCGAACAGGAAAGGTTCACCTTTGACCACGCGCTCGTTCGGCAGCCCGCCCAGCGCCGTCAGGATGTGCCCGCCCCGACCGCCACGGCGAGCATGTTCGACGTGGTAGACCGTTTCGAGTTCGCGCCAGGTCGCCCCCTCGTGAGCGGCAGCGATGGAGGCCTCCAATGCCTCCTCGTTGACGACCGCCGCGCGTCGCATTACTGCGATTTCCGCCGGCGATTTGACCATGCGGATTTCGCGAAAGATGTTGAGCGCGTCCACGATCTCGATGCGGTCGAGGCCCATTTCGTGCAGCCAGCCCAACACGCGCGGATCGTCGCACCCGACCTTGCCCGCTTCGATGCCGGCCTCGATCAAGGCACGGCGCAGTCCCCACGCTGATGTCGCCGCCAGGTGACCGGCGTGGGCATCGGCGTGGGCGGCCCAAGTTCGCTCAAGCGGGGTAAGCGTCGCCCCGGGCCGCCGCGGCCACCCCTTCCACTCGACGGCCGCGGGCTCACCGGTCTCGCGGTTAAGCCCCCCCGACTTCTGACGGCCGGAATAGTCGGAAACGGCAATCAGGTTGGGCATCCACGTCGGGAAGAGTGAAAGGCGATCGAGCGTCACGGTGCGGAGGATCAACGTGGCCGGCGCGTCATCGCGCTGCGGCAATACGGCGTAATTGAGGAACGGCCAACGGCTGTCGAACTGCGTATCCCAGTAGCCGCTGAGGTAATAGACGTTTTGCGGAAACGTCGCGATCAGACCGTCAAGGCCATGCTTCGCCATTACATCGTGGGCCCGCGGCTTATTGAGCAACATCATTACCTCGGCTGTCGGAAAGGGTGGAATATCGGAATCGGAATCGGACTCTAGGCCGTTACGTAGATCGTCAACAATGGCCGATCATGCTGGACGGTCGGCGGCGCCGGCGAAGACGCTCGTGACAGAGCAGCGACGATCGGGAACGATCACCGCGGCGACCGATTTGCTACCGATTCGCCGGCAAAGAAAAGGCCTTCCCGATGGCGACGACAGCGCGACGACCTGCTCCCCGGCGGCGCTCGATATCGCAGGCCACGGCTTTCCGCCGGGCAAGGACGTTCTTGCCTTCGGCCGTCATTGGCTTCACTCTGTCGCGAGCCGGGCGAGGGTCGATCGGTCGACCGCCGGCACGCGGCGATACAGCAGGGAATTTGCGCCATGAATAGTCTCGGCATCGCGACCTGGGCGGGCTTCGGTCGACACGCGCTGTCGCCCCGCACGGACCATGACGAATCGAGCCGAATGGAATTCACCATCAATCTGTTCCGGGCCTTGAACAGCATCCAGGGGCACCACCGGGAGATCTATGAGAAGAAGGTCGAACCCGAATACCGCCGCAAGAACCAGCGGGCGCCGAAGAACCGGCACGAAGTCCGCGCCGCCATGCTACGGGATCCGACCTTCCAGGTGTGGAGCCACTTGCGGGTCCATGCCCAGTGGCAGCTGTTCGAGAATGCCCGGCTGTCGGTCGACCGCCAACTCGACACCCTGATCGACAAGGCGCGCAAGACGAGGCGCGGGCGCACCAAGGGAACGCTCCGCCTCGACCCGACGTTCACGGTTCCCCGCTACCAGCAGCCGTTCGACATGCATTGGATGCCGGGCAGCTATTTCACCGAGTTCGCCGCAAAGGACGACGTCGCCGTCGGCGCCATGTACGACTTCGGTGGCCTCTACGTGCTGACCAACGGCAAGCTCGGGCAGTACAACAATGGCGCCGGCTACTCTGTCGTGCGCTATCTCCGCGAAAAGTTCCCGGGTCTCAACCCCAAGTCCATCCTCGACCAAGGCTGCACCGTCGGCCACAACACACTGCCGCTCAAGGACGCCTGGCCGAAGGCTGAGGTCCATGGGATCGACATCGGCGCGCCAACGCTGCGCTATGCCCACGCCCGGGCCGAGGATCTGGGCTATGCCATCCACTTCTCGCAACAGAACGCCGAGCAGACCAACTTTAAGGACAACAGCTTCAATCTGATCGTGTCGACCATGTTCCTGCACGAGACCTCGTACAAAGCCGTGCACGGCATCGTCAAAGAGAACCATCGCCTCTTGAAGCCGGGCGGTATGTTGGTGCATGTCGAGCAACCGCCCTTCAGCTCGGCGACCTCGCCGTTCGACGCGTTCACCCGCGACTGGGACACCCACAACAACCAGGAACCGTTCTGGGGCCCGATGCACGACATGGACCTCGAAAAGGTGGCGGTGAAGGGCGGCTTCAAAAGCAAGAACGTCTTCCAGGAAATGACCCCGCTGGTCACGCCGGTGCCCGGCGACAATTATGCGTTGGGGGATGGTCGCTGGTTCATCTTCGGCGCGATCAAATAGCGGGGCCGCGCCGCCACCCCAGCCGCGATCCTAGGAGCGGCCCGGGAATTTTCGTGGGCTCCCGCCTGTTTGTGCATCGGGCACGCCCCGCTTGGCGCCGTCTCACTCGCTCGTGGCCGGAAGAACCAGCCATAAACAACCTGTTAGGGAGAATAGCTCTGATGAAAACCCGTTACTCGTATTTGGCCATCGCGGCCGCGACCGTCTTCGTGCTGGCCACCGGCGTCTCCGGCGTCCGCGCCGAGATGATGTCGCTGAAAGCGACGCTCAGCGCGGCGCAGGAAGTCCCCGCGACCAACAGTGCCGGAACCGGCACGGCCACGCTGACTTTCGACACTGTGAGCCGCAAGCTCGACTACGAAGTCACCTATAGCGGCCTCAGCGGTCCGGCAACCGGCGCCCACATTCATATGCCGGCCGCCGTCGGCGCCAATGCCGGCGTCGCGATACCGTTCGCCAGCCCCGCCTCGCCGATCAAGGGTTCAGCCACGCTGACCGAAGGGCAAACCGACGACCTCTTGGGTGGTCGCTCTTATGTCAACGTCCACACCGCCGCCAACGCGGGCGGCGAGATCCGCGGCCAAATCACGCGCTGATCGCCGCCATCGCTCCAATCAATCCCCGCGCGGCGAGACCACCCGCGCGGGGTTTTGATTCCGGCCGCCGATACGCCCGCCCCGGACACTTTCCTGTAGGTTAAGGCGTCCCGCGGCTCGCGCCGCCGGTTGGGGAGCTCAATGCGAACAACGCCCGATCTTCTTCCCGCCACAAGCCACGACGAGGCTTCGCGCCAAGGCTTCCTGCGTGAGTTGCGAGTCACCGTGACCGGACCCATGAGCGAGGGAAATCGGGTCGTCTTCGACGGGCGGGCGCGGCGTCGCTACGAGAAAACAACCGGACGCACGCCCACTGATCGGCATGCGGTTCGGCGGGCCATGCGGGACGATCCCTATCATCAGGCCTGGAGTAGTCTAATGCGCTCGACGCAAGAAATGCTATTCGATGAAGTGGGGATGTGGGCCGACCGTCACCGCCCCGAGTTGGCGCGCGCGGCAAACGCGCAGCCGAGGCGCGGCGGATCGCTGAGGCTCGATCCGGCGGTGACGCGCCCTGCCTATCTTTCGGCTGTCGACGTGCACTGCATGCCGGGAGGTTGCTTGGGCGAACGCGACGCAAGCGATCTGACCACCGGCCTCGGTGACGACCGAGCCGTCCTCCTCTAAATGATGGGACGCCTCGGCCCGATGAACGATCGATGCGGCACGATTCTCTCCACCTTCGTGCACGAACAGTTTCCCCGCTTGGGGCCGCGGCGCATTCTCGACATCGGCTGTGGCGTTGGCCATTCGACCCTGCCCTACGTCGCCGCGTTCCCCGAGGCGGAGATCCACGGCATCGACGTCTCGGCGCCGATGTTGCGCTACGCGCGAGCGCGGGCTCGTGCGCTGAGGGCCACGGTGCATTTCGCCCAGCAGAACGCCGAAGCGACCGGGTACCCGGATGCCTCGTTCGACCTGATCGTTTCCCACATCATGCTAAACGAAACCTCGGCGCGGGCCCTGCGCCGGATCATGGCCGAGGGGCGGCGCCTGCTGCGACCCGGCGGCTTGATGCTACATGCCGAAGGAACCGGTTTCCGCGGTAAGTCGCTGATCGACCAATACCTCGCCGACTGGGACACGCATTTCAACGGCGAACCGTTCATCGGTGCGCTGCACGACACCGACCTCACGGAGGTGCTGCGCCAGGCGGGCTTCGCAGCGGACGAGATCATCCTCACTTATTCCTCGGCCGGCCACTCCCGCCATGCCGGCGGCGGCCTACTGCTCATGGGCGGAATGCGAAAGAAACCGCGCGGGAGGACGCCTCCCGGCAGCTAGAGCGGGGGCGTCCGCGACCGCTCGAACGATCGTTCCCGGCTGCTGCTCTCAGATGGTTTGCGCGTCGAGGAAGCCGCGCAAGATGGCGCCGAACTCTTCCGTCATGGTGTCGACAAATCCATGTCCCCAATGGGCAATCGGGTGCAATCGGCCGTTCCTCATCAAGGAAAGGCCGCGGCGCGATTGCTCCTGGAGTTCATCGTTGGGACTGACCACGAGGACCGGCTGGGTGACCAGGGGTAGTTTCGGCCGCAGGTCGTAGTTGAACGCCGCACGATGACCCCAGTGGAGCGCCGGGCCTGCGCGCTGGCTCTCGGCCAGGTGGATGGCAAAGACCTCCTCCGGCACGTCAGCCCGATAATAGGGGCGCATGGTGCGCCAACGCTCGACCAGGTGCGAGCCGTCGGCGGCTATCGGCGGCCGCCGATAGCGTGCGCGCGCCTGCACCAGTTCGTCGGTCGTCCACACGGGGCACGAAATCTGGACGATGCGGCGGACGAGCTCAGGCCGTTGCAAGGCAAGTTCGACGCAGGTCTCCGAACCGGTGTGGTAGCCCATGACATCCACTTGCTCGAGCCCGAGGTGGTCGATCAACGAGGCCATGGTGCGCGCATAGTCCTCGATCTCGATCTGCGCCGGGGGCGCATCCGATTCGCCAAAACCGGGCGTGTCGGGTGCGACGGCAAGACGATCGCGTCCCATGTTGGCAAGGATCGCCTCGTAGATACGGCCAGAATCGGGACTCAAATGAAAGCAGACGAGCGGTACGCGCCGGGGCTTGTCCGGCGCGGCGATCCGATAGTGAAGCTGGCCATACGGCCCATCCATGAAGGCCCGACGGACCGGATGTGCGATCTTGGGCGGGGTTGCTGGCGGTGGCCTGCGCGCCGTCGCGCCCGCATTTGGCGCCGGACCGTCGAGAAAGCTCCGCACCACCGCGGCGATCGCTGCCGTGTGCACGTCGAGCATGCCGTGCGCGCAATCCGGCAATTCGTGCAGGCGGCCATTGGCGAGAAGGCCTTCGGCCCGATGCGTGACAGTCCAAAGGTCGTCGCCTGGGCACAGCAGCAGGAGCGGCTGTTTCACCCTCGGCAGGCTGTCACGAAGGGGATAGGTGAAGGCGGCGTGATGCCCCCACCACGCCGTTTTGCCGCCGCGCAACGACTCGGCCACTTCGCGTTGCACGAAGACGATCGGAGCCCGCTTGTCCTTACCGCCAAGGAACAGATCCCAGGCGCGCTGCAAGTGGCTGCCGTCGGCGGCGATCGCAGCGGCGGCCGGCGTGCCGACCGACCGATAGCGAACCTCGAGTTCCGTGGGGGTATAGAGCGGGAGGGACACCAGGACAACCCGGCGAATTTGCTCGGGGCGTTGCTGGGCCAATTCCAGACTCGTCAGCGAGCCGGTGTGATAGCCCATCAAGTCGACCTGAGCGAAGCCGAGGTGATCGAGGAGATCGCCCATCGCCGCCGCATAGTCGGCGATCGTCGGAGCGGTTGCCGGCGCGTCCGACTCGCCAAACCCCGGCGTGTCGGGCGCCACCGCGACGCGATCGTGCCCCATCTCAGCCAGCCAGCGGGCATAGACACGGCCCGAATTGGGGCTCAAATGAAAGCACAGGAGGGGTACGCGGCCGGCGTCGGCGGGTCGGGCGATCCGGTAATGAATCTGTCCGAAGCGGGCGTCCCGATAGGCCCGTCGCACCCCCGGCGGCGTTCGCCAGAAGGCCATCTGCTCCTGATCGAACGGCACGTCGACGGTCACGGCGTCATCCCCACCGGCGAACGACGTCCGCGCCGCCTCGACTGCCAACCGTGCGGCGGAACACCCGACCGGGGTAAGAACGGGGCCGCTCTCGGCACCATGCTCGCAGGGACGTTGGCGTGCCGGTTCCGTCGGCCGCCGACCGGCCGCCCTCCCTGCTCACTCCACGCTGATCTGCTCATAGAGTATGGCGAGGTTCCACTGGTCGAACCCTTTGACCCGTTTGTTGATCCCGTAAATGTCGACGTGATTGATGAGAAAGATGGCATTTGCCTCCTCATTCATCCGCCGACTGATGTCCTGCAACATCTTGCGGCGTTTATCCGCATCCATTTCGCTATCGGATGCGTCGATGGCCGGCATCATCTCTTCCAGGCAGGAGAATTTCTGCGGCCAGCGGCAGGTCCAAGTGGCGAATACGCGCGACACGTCCATGGTGGGCTCGACGCGCAAGGCGTAGCCCATCGCCTGTCCCTCCCATTTCCCCTGCAGGAATTTGCGCAAGTAGTCCGGCAATGCAATCAGCCGTATCTCCGCCTTGACGCCGACCTTTGCCAGCGATTCGCCGACAAAGGTGTAGATCTCGCCGTCCTTGGGAAGCGCTCCTCTGATGACTTCGGCGGTAAATTCGAAGCCATTCGGGTAGCCAGCCTCGGTCAATAATTCGCGCGCCCGCGCCGGGTCGTAGGGGTAAGGGCGAATGGCCGGGTCGTAACCGAAGGATGCCGGGTTGCCCGGCTGCGTGGAAAGAAGGCCGTTGCCGCCGAGCATGTCCTTGAGAATGGCCTCACGATTGACGGCATAGTTCATCGCTTGACGCACCCGGCGGTCGCGGAAAGGCGTTCCCTTGTCGCCATACTTGCCGACAAAGTCGGTCGTATGCAGCGCCACCGCCATGTTGATCGTCGAGGGGTATGTCTGAATGCCGTGACCGGCGTCGCGCAACTGTTTGATGTCGTCCGGACTCATGCCGATGATGACGTCAAGCTGGTTGGAGAGGACACCCTGCAAGCGCGTGACCTGCTCGGGCAGTTCGCTGATGGTCAGGCGCTGAACCTTGGGCTTTCGCCACGACTTGTCGAACGCCACCAACCTGGCCTCGGTGTCGGACCACGACTCGACCCGGAAAGGCCCCGAGGTGACCGGTCGCGCGGAGTATCCATCCGCCCCCAGGTCTTTCCAGGCCTTGGGCTCAAAGACGAAGAAAACCGCCATGAGACTGGGCACGATCGGATTGGGCGCGCTGGTCTTGATCTCGACGGTGAGTGCGTCGACCGCCGTGGCGCTGGCAATCGAACGGGCGTCCGCCGCGGCGTTCGTGGCCTTGCCTTTTTCATCGGTGATCAAATAGGTGAGCGTTGCGGCGACCGCTGCCGCGTCAAACTTCTCGCCATTGGAGAATTCGAGATTGGGCCTCAACGTAAACCGCCAGGTCGTCCGATCAACCAATCGCCAACTCTCGGCGACCCAGGGAACAAGGTTGCCCTGCTGGTTGATTCGCGTCATCGAGTCATAGATCGGGGTAAACCAGAAAATGTTCGGCGCGTAGGAACCAAACGGATTGGCGCGCGCCTGTGACTTCGAGTACATGGCCACGCGCAATTGATCGCGCGGGGCCTGCGCCTCGGCGGCGCCGGCAAACGATGCGGCGATAACCGCAAGAAAAAAACTCCTTAACCAAGCCCAGCCACTTAGCCTGCCGCTCATTAGCTGCCTCCAAAATAGGGGTACACCGACGTCCTCGGTGCGACCTAAGGATCGTGCCGCATCCAATTATCAATGGTCCCGCCCCGCCCTTTGGCCGAGGGGCACCTACTCCCGGTGAACAGGAACCATACAATCGCTCAAACTACTCCGCCGTTTACCGCTCGGCAACATCAGCGTCAAGACATCGCCAGCGGATGCGGCCACCGCAGGGACCCGGAAGGCATCACCGCCCAGGCCCCAACCCGGCCTCGCGCTCGGGGGCGTGACGACGCCAGTAGTAGGCCGTGAGCGTGAGCAGCAGCAACGCCTCAATGGCCGTTGTCGTCACTGCCGCGGCAGCCCCCATCCATTCCGCCATGAGCCCGATATGGAGGAAGCCAAACAGACCGACCCCGAACAGTGCCCCGACCAGACTCATCATGCGTGCGCGCATATCCGCACGCGCACTCACGTAGGGTATGGTCGCCTGCATGGTCGAGAAGCCGCCGAGCCCGAGGCCGCCGAGGAACAGAACGGCCAACGCGACACCATACACCGGCGCAAGCGAGAAGGCCAAGATGCCGGCACCAAATAGTGCCGCTCCCACGACGTAGATGCGGCGAAAATGCGCGGACGTGGCCCACAACGCGACCGCCGATGCGGCCAGCAACGCACCCAGGCCTTCGATGGAAGTCAGCAGCCCGATGGTGAATGCGTCGAGTCCGAGGGCGGTCTTGCCGATGGCCGGAATGAGGCTCATGTACGGAAACAAGAACATCTGCGCGATCAGGCTCACGCTTAAGACGGCGAGCAGGGGGGGGTGGCCGCGGACGTAGCGCAACCCCTCCACCATGGAGGCAAACAGAGTGGCACTCTCCCGATCTTTTCCTTCCACCGGGGCGCTACCACCCATGCGGACCCGCAGCGCTAGCACCAGACACACGGCGTAGAGGCTCGCCGCCAATAAGAAGGAGCCCTGCAACCCGATCTCGCGCAACAGCAAGCCCCCCATGGCGGGCCCGACGATCCGGGTGGCTTGACGAGTGATCCCGTCAAGGCCCATGCCGGCGGCAATGCGGTCGATACCCGCCGCTTCGCCGATCATGTTGCGGCGAACCGGCAGTTCGGTCGTGAATGCCACGCCGCTGGCGAATCCACACAGTGCAAGGAGCCAGATATCGACCGGACCGAAAAGGGCAAGCGTTCCGACGGTTGCGGTGGTTACCAGCGGCAGCGTGGCGCTCCAAACAAGAATCCTGCGCCGGTCAATCCGTTCGGCAATCGAACCAACCGCAGGCCCCAACAGCAGCAATGGCAAACCCCGGCAAAAATTGACGAGGGTGACGATCAGGGCCGAATGAGTCGCGTCGAAGACATAGACGCTCACCGTCAGCAACTCGAGCCAACGCATCGCCTCGCCCAGACCGCCGATGAACCACAGGCGCCGAAAATCCGGTTCTCGGATGAGGGCGGGACGGCTGGCGGTCACGGGCGGGTGCCGAGTGGCTCAGTCTTCGAAGGGATGGGCAAGGATGGCTCCATGCTCTGGCGGCAGAAACGCCTTTTTTTCTTCGCAGCCCACCTAAGGTGTCCGTGCCGGAGGCATGATACAGTAGCCCCGCTCGTCCGGCGGTGCGTCATCATCGGCTGTCGGCGGCGCCCAGTTTGCACTTCCGCGCCGCCATGGCGAGCGCTTTCCAGGACTGAATGACGACAGCTTCTTTCCCAGCAATGGGCGCGGATCGATCGCCCCCACCGGACGCCGCCGCCATGGCGACCGTGGCCGCTGACGAACGTTCATTGGGTGGCGACCTCCGCGTCCTCGGTCGCGTCACCGGACTCATTCTGCGCTATCGCTGGCGCGTCGCGATCGCTGTCGCGGCAACGATCATCGCCGCCCTTTTTCAATTGACGATTCCCCCGCTCCTGGGCAGCGCCGTTAACAGCGCCCTTGGCCTCCTCGGCACCGCTGCCGTCGACGTCGCCACGGCGCGCAGCGCGCTGATGCTCACCGCGGCGCTCCTGCTCGGCGCCTCGATCCTGCGCGGTGCCTTCACCCTGGTCCAAAATTACAGCGGCGAGGCCATCGGGCACCTGCTCGCCTATGACCTTCGCCTCGCCTTCTATCGCAAGCTGCAGCAACTCAGCTTCTCCTTCCACGACCGTGCCCATACCGGCGACCTGATCACGCGCGGCATCCTCGACATCGACGGCGTGCGCTGGTTGGTCAGCGCCGGTCTCCTGCGCATGCTACTGCTGGCGGTGCTCATCGGGGTCGGTGCTTACCAGATGCTTTCCACCGATGTGCTGCTGGGCTTGTTGAGTCTGAGCTTCGTTCCGTTCGCCGCTTGGCAATCGATGACGACGCGACTGCGGTTGCGCGGTCTGTGGCGTTTGTTGCAGGAGCGTATGGCCGTTCTCGGCCGAGTCATGGACGAAAACCTGAGCGGCATCCGCGTGGTTCGCGCCTTTGGTGCCGAGCCGTACGAGTTGGCGAAGTATGACGCCGCAGCGGACCATGCGATGGCGGTGGCACGCGAACGCGTCCGCACGCGCGCCGCCTACGCCAGCGTCATGACCTTTTCCTACTTCGCCGCGCTCGGCTTCGTGCTGTGGGCGGGCGGCACCCGGGTACTGGCCGGAACGATGACCGTCGGCACCCTCACCCAGTTCCTCACCTTCATGACCATTCTCCAGTTGCCGGTGCGCCAGATGGGCATGGTCGTCAACGCGTTTGCTCGTGCCGCGACCTGCGGGGCGCGACTGTTAGCAGTTCTGGATATCAAGCCTACGATCAGCGAGCGGTCGGGGGCGCACACCCTAAAGAATGGTCACGGCGCGGTCCGCTTCGAGAACGTCTCCTTCGCCTACCCTGGCAAAGAAGGCCCACCGGTCCTTCGCGAGTTGTCGTTCACGGTCGAACCCGGGAAAACGCTCGGCATCGTCGGACCGCCGGGCAGCGGAAAATCGACCATCGCGCACCTGTTGCCGCGCTACTATGACGTAACCGCGGGCCGCATTCTCCTGGATGGGCAAGACATTCGCGACCTGACCTTGAGGTCGCTGCGCCTTGCCGTCTGCGTCGTGCAACAGGATTCGTTCCTGTTCACCTCGTCGCTCGAAAATAACATCGCCTACGGCGACCCCTGGGCGGACGATGGCTCGATTCGGCAGGCGGCCTCGCTGTCGCAAATCGACGGCTTCATCGACACCCTGCCCGAGCGCTACCGCACATTGGTTGGCGAACGCGGCGTATCGTTGTCGGGCGGTCAAAAGCAGCGCGTGGCGATCGCCCGAGCCGCACTGCTGCGTCCTGCGGTGTTGGTCCTGGACGATTCGACGGCCGCCATCGATTCCGGCACCGAGCAGCGTATCCGCCAAGCGCTCCGCGATGGCCCCGAAATGCGGACGACCATCGTGATTTCCCACCGTCTCAGCACGCTCCGCCACGCCGACGAAATTCTCTTCATCGACGGTGGCACCGTCGTCGAGCGCGGCACCCATGCCGAGTTGTTGGCGGTCGGCGGGCGCTACGCCGCCCTCCAGGGCCTCCAGTCGCTGCCGGATCTCCAAGTCCTCAGCGGGGCACTGGTCGAGGGAGCGGGCGGATGACCGCGACCACGGAAGCGACGCAGCGGCCGCCGCACGCAGTCGTCGGATCGCAGATCAGTCGCGACGAAGAGATGTTCGGCGCCGCGTTCGATCGCAACGTCGTCGGGCGTTTCTTGTCGTATGCCTCTCCCTATCGCCTGGCCTTGGTCGGCGCCGTCGTCGGCGTGCTGGCTTTCACGGCCAGCCAACTCGCCTTTCCGCTGATCATCCGCTTCGCCATCGACCGTGCCATGGTGCCCGGGGCCGAACGCACCGTGCCGCTCTTCGCGATCATGGCGGTGTTTGGCGCCGTGATCGTCGTCAATTACGGCGCTAATCGCCTGCAGGATTTCCTCGTCGGCCTCACCGGTGAGCGAATTATCTTCGACCTGCGCCGCGCAATGTTTGCCCACCTCCAAAATGTCGCACTGACGTTCATGGACCGCACCGAAACTGGCCGCATGATGTCGCGCCTGCAGGGTGACGTCAGTTCGTTGCAGGAATTCATCGACAATTCTGTCACCGCCATCGGCGACGTCGTCCTGCTGACCGGCATCGTCGTGATCCTGCTGGTTCTGGACTGGCAACTCGGCCTGTTCACGCTGGCGCTGGTGCCGACGCTGTTGTTTGTCCGTCTGCTGTGGTTGCCCCGAGCCCGTCGCGCCTTCCGCCGTGCCAGGGAAACCAGTTCGATGGTGAACGGCGCTCTCGCCGAGGGGATTCATGCGGTGCGGACGGTCCAGGGCATGGGCCGTGAGGCCGTCAACTTCGACCTTTACGACGACAAGGCGCGCGAGAATCTGCGCGCCCAGCTACGCGCCGCCCAGTATGGCCAAGTAATGGTCCCAATCGTCGATACCATGACCGGGGTGGCGCTCGGCATCGTTGTTTCTGTTGGCGGCACACTCGTGTTGGAAAAATCCCTCGATATCGGGGTCATCATTGCCTTCGTGTTCTACGTGCAGCGCTTCTTCGATCCGATCCGCTCGCTGACAATGCAATACAGCGTGATGCAGCGCGCAATGGCTTCCGGCCAGCGCATCTTCGAGGTGCTAGACGTGCCGCTCGCTATCGCCGACCGGCCGGATGCGATCGGGCCCGAAACCAGCACCGGCGCAATCGCCTTCCGCCATGTGACGTTCGGCTATGTCAAAGGTCAGCCCATTCTCAAGGATGTCAGCTTTGCCGTGGCGCCTGGCGAAACCGTTGCATTGGTCGGACCGACGGGATCGGGCAAGACCAGCATTACCTCCCTCCTCCACCGCTTTTACGACGTCTGGGAAGGATCGGTTGAGATCGATGGGCGCGATGTCCGCGACTACACGAAGAGAGCACTGGGCCGCCATGTCGCCATGGTGTTGCAGGATCCGTTTCTCTTCTCCGGCACGATCGCCGACAACATTCGGTACCGGACGACGGACGCCAGTCGCACCGACGTCGAACGCGCGGCTCGCGTCGTTGGCGCGCATGATTTCATCGCGCGCTTGCCGCTCGGCTATGACACCCCTTTGGAACAGTACGGGCGCAACTTGTCGCTCGGGCAGCGCCAGTTATTGAGTTTTGCCCGAGCCCTGGTGGCCGACGCGCAGATTCTGGTGCTCGACGAAGCGACCGCCAATATCGACAGCTACACCGAGCGGCAAATCCAGGGAGCGCTGCGGCGCCTACTGGAGGGCCGCACCGGCATCATTATCGCCCACCGACTGGCTACCGTCCGCCGGGCAGACCGCATCATCGTGTTGCAGGACGGCCGGATCGTCGAAAGCGGCACCCACGACACGCTCGTCGCCCAAGAGGGGCTGTACGCCCGCTTGCACTCCTATAATTTTGCATCGTTCGACGACGTCGGGGCGGAAGCCGGCCGAACCTAGGCTGGCCCTCCATTCAATTCGCCGTAGCGCCGATAAAGGAAAGAACCTCGCGGGCGTAGGTTTCAGACGCAGCCCATGCGAGGGGGTGGCCGCTGCTATCGGCCAGCAGCTTTGCTTTAGCGTTTTTTTCTTGGCTGCTTCGATTGTTTGGTCGCTTTCCCGGACCCGGCCGGAAAGGTCGTGGGATCGATGTCCTGCTGAGAAAGTGAACGACCGTCCGAGAACTTTGGCGCGAGCGTGCCGTAGCGCAATGCGGCGCGGCGACGTCGATCACGTCGACGCGGGAGCGCCGGCCGCCGTCGAGCGGACGAATTCGTCGACCACCCGCGCGAACGCCGGCGGGTCCTCCTCCGGCGCATATTCTCCAACCCAATCCATGGCGACGAAGCGGGCATCGGAAAAATCAGCGAGGGCGTCCTGGCTGCGCTGCCAGTTCTGATCGCGCGGGCCGGCGAACAGCAGGACCGGACAACGAACCCGGCCGGCCAGCGCCACTGGGTCGGTGTTGCCAATACAGTGATAGGCCCAATACCAGTTGGGCCCCACCTGCATGCGCGCGGCCATCGCGCGCAACGCCTGGGCCTGCGTGCATCGGTTGGGTTGACCGTCGGGGAGCTCCAATCGCCCGATCTCCCAGCGGCGCGTCCAATTTTTCAGGGCGGCTTCACCCGCTTCGTCGAAGACCCTCGCTACCGCCGCGCGGCGCTGGGCGCGCAATGCATCGTCATGACGCGGCCAGCCATAAAAACACAGCCGCTCGACCTGGGCGGGAAAGTGCACATGCGTCCAAGCGGCAATCGTCGCCCCGAAGTGGATGCCTAGCAGCGTGGCCTTGGTAATGCCCAGGGCGGTCATGGACTCCGCCACCGATCGGGCGAACGCGGCCGAGTCGGGTTGTTGGCGGGGCACATAGGAGTTGCCGTGACCAGGCAGGTCGAGGGCGACGGCACGGTAGCCGCGCGCCGCCAGCTGCGGCAGCCCCGTTTCATATTGGGTGGCCGCGTCTGAGGTCATGTGCAGGAGGACGAGCGGATACCCTTTCCCCGCCTCAAGATAGTGGACCTGCCCATCCCCGGTATCGACGTACCCCTTGTGGACCACCTGAT
>SHVP01000032.1 GCA_009694165.1 Alphaproteobacteria bacterium | reverse complement strand
ATCTCACGATCAGCCTACCTTGCGTACCGACAGCACCTGCTCCAGCATGAACTCCGCTAGGTGATCGGCCCCGACGTCGGAATGGCTGTCGAGGACGACGAACTAGCGGAGACGAGCCGTCATGACCGAACGCATCTGGGACAAGTTCCTGACCGCCCGGGACCGCGCCGTGTTTGCCGCTGCCGGATTCGGGCGCAAGGCGGGCTTCGGCAAGCGCCCGGCGGTTGTCGTCATCGACGTCACCTACAACTTCGTCGGTGACCCGCCCGAACCGATCCTCGAGTCGATCAAACGGTGGGGAAGTTCCTGTGGGGCGGAAGGGTGGACCGCGATCGGCGTCATCAAGCGGCTGCTCGATACGGCGCCGGCGAAGGGCCTGCCGGTGATCTACACCACGGTCAACATGCGCTCCGACAACTGGGACATCGGCAGCTGGGGCTGAAAATACGGACGCGTCGAGGAGCGGCCGCGTACCCTGCAGACCAATCGCGACGGTGGCGAGATCGTTACCGACATTGCACCGCACTCAACCGACATCGTCGTCAACAAGCTGAAGCCGAGCGCGTTTGTCGGAACGCCGCTTTCCTCGCTGCTCAAGCTGCTCAAAGTGGATTCGCTGGTGGTGACGGGAACCACGACGAGCGGCTGCGTACGCGCCACGGTCGTCGATGCGTTCAGTGAAAACTACTGCGTCACTCTTGTGGAGGACGCTTGTTTCGATCGCTCGCAAGCGTTGTATGCCATCACGTTGTGCGATATGAACGAAAAATATGCCGACGAGGTCGACAGCGAACAGGTCCTACGCTATTTCGCCGCGCTGCCACAAAAACTCTTCGAGTTGCCGCGAGGGAAGGCGTTTTAGGCTAGGCGACCCGGCGTGACGCATTGCACGAACCGCGGCGCACATCTTTATGACTGGCGACCGGACATAAGGACTCTTCTCTCCGACTGACGGAGGCCTCATACGATGCGGTCGATCGGGAAAGTGCAGCGGGCACCGAAAGGGGTCGACTATGGGGGCGATGCTCCGAGCACCGTGCGCGGGCTATTCTACGGCGGTGCGGCGACGATGCTATTGGGCGGTGCCCTGTCGCTTCTTTGGACGATGCCTGCCGGGCCGGGCGTGCTCGCCCGCATCGGCGCCGCTCTAGGCTTCGCGACAGCGGCGATATGCCTGTGGCCGGCGATCGTGTTGTGGCGTTATAGCCACTATCGCAAGTTCGTGTTGCGCGAACGCAGCCTCGACCTCGTTCAATGGCGCGGCGATGAGCGCGTGCTCGACATCGGCACCGGACGAGGTCTCATGGCGATCGGCGCTGCCAAGCGCCTCTCGTCAGGTCGCGTTATCGGGGTCGATATATGGAGCACCCGCGACCTGTCTGGCAACAGCGTCGACGCCGCCCGGCACAACGCTGAAATTGCAGGGGTATCAGCGCGAATCGATTTTGTCACCAACGATGCGCGGAGCCTGCCCTTCGGCGTCGACACCTTCGACATCCTCCTTTCGACGCTTTGCTTCCACAATATCTCGACCGCCTTTGGCCGTGCTGTGGCGTGCAGGGAGTTAGCGCGCGTACTCAAGCCGGGGGGCCGGGCGATAATCGCCGATATCTGGCACACCAAAGAGTACCTGCATCCCTTTGCCGCTGCAGGTGTCGCCGCGGGCCGGTCCCGACCTCTGATCTTCACCAGTTTCCCCTCGGTGCGCTTGGTCGACGTTAGGAAGGCGCACTGATACGCAAACACCATCCCCCGTCGGCACGAATTCAGGGCGCGCCGGAAAAATAGGGTGGTGGGCCCGGCAGGGCTCGAACCTGCAACAACGCCGTTATGAGCGGCGGGTTCTAACCAGTTGAACTACAGGCCCACCCTGGCGAGAACCTAGCGTAGGGAACGCCCGGGACCAAGCCGCCCCTGACGGCTTGCCAACGGCAGCATCCGCCCCATCCGGCAGGTCGGCGACGGGTCACGCCCTGGCGCGGCGGCGCGGCCGGTGACACTCTTGGCCGGGCGGCGGGCGACATCCCTCGCGCCGCGCGCACGGCTGGAGGAACGCCATGAGCATCGAATCCTTTCGCGGCCCGGGTGGAGCCGTTCTGCACTATCGCGATGATGACTTCACCGATCCCTGGAAGGAATCGCCCATCGTCGTGCTGGCCCACGGCTTCGGCGGGTTTTCGGCGCTCTGGTACAAATGGGTGCCGCCGCTCTCGCCCCATTTCCGGGTGATTCGCGTCGACCTTCGCGGTCTCGGCCTGTCGAAGGTGCCGGCCGGGACCTACCGCAACTCGCTCGATCGGCTGACCCTCGACGCCATCGCCCTGATCGACCATCTGGGCGCCAAGAAAGTGATCTGGATCGGCGAACACACCGGCGCCCTCGTCGGCGTCATGCTGTCGATCCGCGTCCCCGACCGGTTGCATGCGCTCGCGGTAATGGGGGCGCCGCTGAAGCCGCAGGACATCCCCGCCTTCCAGCCGGCCGCCATCGCCCGCAACGTCGAGGTCCTCGGGTTCCGCGAAAGCACCGACTACATGCAGACCCGAGGCATGCGCCAATGGTTGATCGACGTCGCCCGCACCACCGGAAAGGCAGACGAGTTTCCGCCCGGCTACAACGACTGGTACCTCGACCAGATGGCGCAGGAAGACCCGTTTCTCTACGCCAAGTTTCGCCGCGGTATGATCGAGACCAACATGCTGCCGTTGATGAAGGACATCGGTGTCCCGGTGTTGTGGGTCGAGGGCGACCGCAACCAGGTGCTGATCCCCGCCTGGCGCGAGGTCGTCGCCCATCACCCGCGAATCCGCTTGGTGCAGATTCCCGGCTCGGGCTTTGGCGTGGCCTACCTGCATCCCGAGGCCTGCGTGGCCGAGGTCCGCACGTTCCTGACCGCGCTCGGCCTGTGGCCGGCATGAGCGGAGCGGCGGCGCTAAACCGGTTGAGCCCTTCGCTGCGCTGCGGCAAGGTGGTGCCGGCCATCGCGGGGACCCTATGAACGTCGTCCAGGTACCGATCATCCATTCGGTCCTCGACGCCAAGCCGCTCGGCGTCGAGATTCAACGGCACAACGGCTTCGCCGCACCCTTCCATTGCGAATTGCTGGTGCGCGGCATGAACGACGTCTATCTCATCCGCAGCGGCAACGAACGCTTCGCCGCGTAGTGCTACCGCACCGAGGGCATGACCGATGCCAAGGTCGGCTACGAGGTGGCGCTCCGCGACTTCCTCGATCGAGCCGGCATTCCGGTGCCGGCGCCGCGGCGCACGCTCGCCGGCACGTTCCATTTCTGGGTCGGGGCGCCGGAGGAAAACCGAGCGGTGGCCGTCTTCCGCTGGGTGGAGGGCCAGTTGCTGCACAATACCCCCGACCCAATCGAGCCCGCGCGCCGCCTCGGCGAGTGGATCGCGCGCATTCACCTGGCCGGACGGACGTTTCGCCATGACCCGCCGCGGGTGATCGACCGCGCCGGCCTGATCCGGCGTAGCGTCGACGATCTGGTCTGGCTGTGCGGCGACCGCGCCGACGATGCGGCGTTCTACGCGCGGGCGAGCGTGGCGGTGGCCGACGCGCTCGACAGGCTCGACCTGCAGACGATGCCCTTCGGGCCTGCCATGGCGACGTCCATGCGCATAACGCCTTCGTCGACGAGGCGGGGCGCGTCACCGTGATGGATTTCGAATCGTGCGGCGAGGACTTTTGGGCGGCGAAACCGATCAGCCTGGTATGGGCCGGTCGCAAGAACGGTCTCTCCGCCGCCGCCATGGCCGCCTTCCTCGAGGGCTACGATTCGGTTCGCCGCGGACCACGGAGGAGCACCGCAACGAACGGCTGTTCATGGCGGCCAAGGAACTCCGCTACCTCGGCGGGTTCGCCCGCCGCGTCAATGCGATCGGACATCAGACCTTTCGCTTTCCGGGGCTCGACTGGTTCGCCCGCTCGGTGCGCTCCCACGTGGCGGCCGCTGGACTGTCCTGACGATGCCCACGGCTGCGTCGGGCGAGCGCAAGGGTTACATCGACACGCCCCGGGGCCAGGTCCATTTCCGCGCCGGCGGCACGACGGGACCTTTCCTGTTCCTACTGCACCTGACCCCCTTTTCGTCGCGGCAGTTCGAGCCCTGCCTGCCGCTGCTGGCACCGCACTGTCGCGCCTATGCGCTCGATACGCCGGGCTATGGTTTGTCCGACCCGCCGCCCGCGCCGATCACGATCCGGGACTACGCTGAACGGATGCTGGCCACCATCGACGGCATTACCAGGGGCCGATTCGCCCTCTGCGGCTTCAGCACCGGAGCGGCGATTGCCCTCGCCGTCAACCAGCTCGTCCCTACCCGCGTCAGCCGCCTGATCCTGTCGACGACACCGGTCATGTCGAAGGACGAGCTGCGGGCGCTGGTGGCCGCCAACGTGGGCGAGCCGCAACTGGCAGCCGATGGATCGTATCTGATTCGCGCCTGGCAAGGTCGTCGCAATATCTGGAGCACCCTCGATCTCGCCGCCGTGCAGAAGGCGACCAGCGACATCGCAATGGTCTACGACCGCTACCATTGGGGGTTGATCGCCGTGGCCGGCTGCGATGTTCGGGCGCTGCCGCGCGGGGTCCGAGCCCCGGCCTTGTTTCTGTCGGGCGGCGCCGACCCGCACGTTCGTTACAATGAAGAAGCAGCCGGTCTGGTGAGCGGCGGACGGTTCGCGATCATTCCCGCGGCGTCCGCCCCGATCTCGCTGACGGCGCCCGATGCGTTCGCCTAACACGTCGTTCGTTTTCTCGCGCCCGCCTCCACCCTCTAGCTGTCGCTCCGGCGTCGTCGCCGGCGCCCGCCGACGGGCTCGACTAGAATCCTGCGCGAGGTGTGGGCGGTTAGCGGAACGCCCTCAACTTCAAGGACGTCCACTATCGCATCGGCCGCCACGACAGCTGTCAGGGCTTGGCAAGAAAATCGAGTACGGCGCGCGCCAGCTGCTTCGGGTCGCGCTCGAGCACGTCGCGATCGGTGTTCTCGAACACGACGAGCTCGCCCCGCTTCAACAACTTGCAGACGGCTTCGCCCTGCCGGCCAAGGTGATCCTCCTGCGGCGTCGCCAGTTCGACGATCAGCGTGGGCGCCGTGATGCGACGAATCGCCGCCGTCAGGTCGAAGCCGAAATTGGCGCGGTAGATCGAGTCGAACGCGACGCGCGCCTGAATCTTGTCGAGCGCCTCGTTTTCGAGCTGCACCAGGTCGTCGGAGCCGAAATCCGTCCGGCCGATAACATCGCCGCTCCACCAGGTCTCGGACACCGACCCGAACAACGTCGCCCACCGACGCAAGACGCGGGCTGGGTCGCGGTCGGCGCCGTCGGCGTCGAGCCCCTTCTGGACTATTCCCAGGATGGCAGCATCGCGCTTGGCGCGTTCGATGACGATCGAATGAGTCATGCCGACGAGGACGAATTTCTCGACCCGGCTGGCAAAGCCCGCGGCAAGGGCGGCGCCGATCTTGTTTCCGGTGTGGAAGCCGAACAGATTCGCCTTGGCGATCCCGAGGCTGTCCATCGCCTCGGTGACGCAGCGCGCCAGGCTTTCCATGGTGGCGCCGGCGGGCAATGGGTCGGAATTGCCGAAGCCAAGCGTGTCAAAGGCAATCACTCGATGGCGCGCGGCCAACAACGGAATCAGGCGTTGGTAGACCCGCGCCGAGCGCGGCGAGGCGTGCAGCAGCACCAGCGGCTTGCCCTCGCCCAGTGTCCAATAGTGCATCTGCCCTTGGGCAGTGTCGGCATAGCCGCGGCGCATCGAATCCTCCCTGCTGTGGTTAGTGATTCTGCATCAGTCGGCCGAAGCCGTGCAGACGGTCGTTGATCTTGAGAAAGCGGAGCCCATACCAGTAGACGGCCGTGTTGATCGAGAGCACCGGCTTGCGGACAAACGGCTCGGCCTCGGCGGCGACCGACTGGAACGCCAGATTGGTTCCGGCCTGAACAATCGCGTCCACGTCCGCGCCGTCGAGTTCGCGCACCGCATTGCGCATTTCATCGTGGCTCACCCGGGCGATGGCCACGCCGGTCTTGCACGCCAGGTTCTTGACCCGTTGCACCTGGAACCCGGCGTCGGTCAGGAACGCCGCCGCCTGGTCTCCCCCCGGCTTGAGGTAGGGCGTCAAGACCGCGAGCCGCTTACAGCCGCCAAGAGCGTGCAGGGCGTCGCGCAGCGCGAGCGATGGCACCAGCACCGGGCACACTTTGGCATGCTTGCTCAGCCGCTCCTGCAAAGCCGTCGCGCCCTTGACGCCGCCGGCAAACGAATCGATGGAGTGCCCGAGCAGGATCAAGTCGGGCTCCGCGGGCGTCACCGTGTCGATCGTTTCCTCCAGATGGTGTGGCCCCTTGGCCATAAACTGGCGATAGGCCTCCTCGTCGTGGGTCGGCCGCGGATAGTTCTTGATCCGGGCCGTCGCGTTGACCACGCCCTCCGGCTTCAAGGCCTCGAACTCGGCCTGGCAGATCGTGTTGGTATAGGGCACAAGCGCCCCGATCACGGCGCGGTATCCGATGGTATCGGTCATGGTTCTCCTCCCGTTACGCGCGGCCGGCGCGGACGACTATACTGTGTCTCACGCTCCATGATCGAAACCGCCCTCGTCTCATTTACCACTTTTTTTGCCACCATCGGGCCCATCGAGGTGGCCCTGCTCTACCCCGGCCTCACGCCACGGGCGACTCCGGCACAACGGCGCGCCATGGCCATCAAGGCCACTCTGATCGCCGCCGTCGTCCTCGTGGTCGTCTCGGCGGGCGGGCGGGAAGGATTGGCGCTGATGGGAATCTCGCTGCCGGCGTTGCGAATCGCCGGCGGCATTTTGCTGATGCTGCTGGCGATCGACATGGTCTTTGCCCGCCAAACCGGGCTCTCGGCGACCACGGCGGCGGAGTCCGCAGAAGCGGCGGCCAAGGACGACGTATCGGTGTTTCCCCTGGCAACGCCCTTGATCGCCGGGCCGGCTGCGATGGGCGCGGGTATCCTGCTGGTTGGCAACGCCGCCGGCGACGCGGCGCGCGGGGCCATCGTGTTTCTGTCGCTCGGCCTGGTGCTGGTGCTGACGTTCTCTTTGCTGTTGGTCGCCAGCCAGTTACGACGTGCCCTTGGCGTCACCGGGCTGAACGTTATCACCCGTGTCATCGGCGTCGCGTTGGCGGCGCTTGCCGTCCAGTTCATCATCGACGGCATAGGAGCGCTCGGCTGGCTGCCCGACCGGCCCTAGTTGCTCGGTGGCGTTGGCGCTAGGAGGCGCTTGGCGCCCGGGCTGGCGAGAAACTTGCGCACTGAGGCGGCGCTCCACCGGCGGCCGCGACGGGTGGTGACGCCGCGCGCATTGAGCGCCAGGGCGATCGCCTGCTCGTCGTTCGCCCCAAGCCGGCGAACGTCCTCGATGGCAGCGACGATCGCGACAAGAAACGCTATGATGGCCTCCTTTGGCTCGGACTCGGCCATGGCAAACTCCTGCGCGCGCGCCTGCCCGATCACCGGCGCTAGAGAACGTTTGGCGAGAACAGCATGGCGGGCAGCGATGGCGCAAGCATCAGCGTTTGCGGCGACGAATTCGACCGGCCGACCGTTTCGTTCAACGCTCCGGACGGCTACATGTACGCGGTGACCGCGCGCTGAGGATCGGTTAGGTCGGGGTATGAAACCGGGCGGGTCAATAGCGGGCGAGCATCGGCTTGCTCCGATCATCGACGATTTCGGCAGCAGCCAGCGCCGCGAGGTAGGGACCGAGCGACGTGCAGGCGACCAGAGCGGCAACGAACTTCATTCGGTTGCCGACCGTCGGCGAACTGAGCCCGGCTTCCAGGCGAGACGAATTCACGCCGGGCTGCCCCGCCGCTGCAGCCACCACGGCACCGCGCCGGCGGCGACCGACAGCAGGGTGCCGCCCAGAATCAGCGCCGCGACCGGCCAGGCGGAGCCGTCCGCCATGACCGCAACCAGCTGAATGAAGGTGGCGCCCAGTCCCATGGTCAGAAATGCATTCAAGCCCGCCGCGGTTCCCGACAGTTTGGGATCGACATTGATGGCGCCCGCATTGGCGCTTGGCATGGAAAACCCGTTGCCGACGCCAACCATGGCCGTCGGCAGAAACAGCGTATAGGGATTGAGTCCCCAGGCCCATAGCGACGTCAGCATGGCGAAGGCAAAGGTCAGCGAAAACAACCCGCCGAACCAGACCATGCGCGAAATGCCGAAGCGGATTGATATCCGGCCCGCGATGCCGTTGGCGACCATGAAGGTGAGCGACAGCGTCAGGAAAAAGAGCGTGTACTCGAAAACCGGACGGCCGAGCGCTTCGACCATCAGAACCGGGGCCGCCCCCATAAAGGCAAAGAACGTCGCCGCGGCAAAGGCCGAGTGCAGGGCATAGCCACCGAAGACCGGCGACCGCAGGAGCCGCCCGTAATTGCGGGCAAGGGCGAGCGGGGCGATCGAGGCGCGATTGGTCCGATGCGTCTCGGGCATGCCCCGCATCATCAGCGCGGCGACCAATGTCCCGCAGCCGAAGGACAGCCAGAACGCATAGCGCCAGCCGATGTGGTCTGTGAGCAGTCCACCCACGTTCTGCGCGATGAGCGGCGCGACCAACATGGCCATGGTGAGATAGGCGAACAGGCTGGCCGAGCGTTCCGGGCCATAGACGTCGCGGACCACGGCGCGCGTCAGCACCATGCCCGAAGCGCCGCCGGCGGCCTGCACGACGCGTCCCACGATCAGCGCGTCGACCGAGGGAGCGATGGCGCACAGGGCGGTTCCCACGAGAAAGAGCACAAGACCGCCGTGCAGGACGATGCGGCGACCGAAGCGATCCGACAACGGACCGAAAACGATGGTGGCGATCGCCATGGCCATCATCGACAGCGAAAACGCCAACTGGGTGACGGCAGGGTCGCTTTGGAATTCGCGGGTGATGAAGGGAATGGACGGCACGAAAAGGTGCATGCCAATCGAGCCGATCGACGCCGCGCCGATCAGCGCGGCAATGAACAGCGTGCGGTTGTCGATGGCCAGGCCGTCGGATGGCGGGACCGGGGAGGTGGACGTCGCGGTCATGGACTGAAGTGGATGGGAACCGGCGGCCATCATAGCGAGTTTGGCGGAGATCCGAGCGCGTTCGTCCCTCGCTTCCCGCCGAAAACGACCCCAACAGTTCTCTATTTTTCAAAATGTTAGGGGTCTTGTGCGTTGCACAAGTCGTGGCCCATCGCAGCTTCGCCACGTTTCCGCCCAGATCGGCCCCGACGATGGCCGCCGACGGCACGGGATCTTCGATGGGCACAGGATCGGTCAGGGCAGCACTCCAACGCCGGCGCGGGCCCGGCACCCGCGGAGCGTCGGTCGTTCTGTTGGCGCCGCTCGCGCTTGGCGCCTGCACGCTGCCGCCGCCAAATTTGATCGCGCGGGTTCAAGTGTTTCATCGGCTGGCGCCCGGCGAGCGAGGGTCTATCGCCGTCAAGGCGATGGAGGACCGCAAGGCCGATTCGCTCGAGTTTGCCCGCTGCGCCCAGCAGGTCGAACGCTATCTGGCCGCCAACGGCTTCATCCTCGCTGGTCCCGGCGTCAGTCCCGATTTCGAAGCACGACTCGACTATGGCATCGATGAAGGCAAAGCGACCGTCCACCACGAACAGGTGCCGATCCGCGGCGTCGTCGGCTACAACCACATGGCCAGCAGCCCCCCGACGCCCGTCTATGGAACCACCGGCTATCAGACAATCGCCCGGGACGAGATCGTCTTCACGCGGACGCTCGCGCTCGACATCCTGAGGTCGGTTCGACGCGGCGAATACCTCAAGGTTTACGAAGCCAAAGTCCTGTCGCGTGGCGGCAGCGGTCAGTTTCTGCTCGTCGCCGAACCAATGCTGCGGGCCCTTTGCAGCGACTTCCCGGGCCCCGCCAGCGGGACGCGACGGGTCAGCATTTCCTACACCGGATGCTGAGCCGCCTGTCGTTGTCTCGGCGCTTGACGCAACGCAAACTCCGGTCATACCCAATCGGGGATGATGAGTGCGCGCCGAGGATGTTCCTTCGGCGCAATGGGCGATCGTGGGAGAGCACGCCATGCCGTTCCGTTTGTGGTGTCGCCGCGTCATCGGCCTAGTGGTGCTGGCCCAGGGGCTGATGCTCGGCGCCTGTTACGAATCAAGGCAAGAAGTGATCCCCGTCTCTGCCGGAGAAACGATCCCAATGAATAGTCCGATCACCTGGGGTGACGGCGCCCGCACCGATTTTTCCTATGTCGCCCTCAGCCGCGATTATCGCTTCGTGCATCGCGAAAAATCGGGGCGAACCCGGAACGGTACCGCGCGGACCATCCGCATCCGGGATACGTTGTATGCGGTGCAGCTACGCTACGACGATCAGGCCTTGTTTGAGATCGTCTTCTTCGACATTGCCAACAACGGCATCCAGCCGATGGAGCCCCTCGACAGCGCCGCCCACGCTGCGGGGGCGCCACTAGCCGCGCATTGACGTGCCGCAACCGAGCACCCAGGGCCGGCCCGGTTGCGCCGCCAGGATCCGGCGGCTTGGCTAGTTGTCGAGGAAGCTGCGCAGCTTGCGCGACCGCGAGGGGTGTTTCAGCTTGCGTAGCGCCTTGGCTTCGATCTGGCGGATGCGTTCGCGGGTGACATTGAACTGCTGCCCTACCTCTTCGAGGGTGTGGTCCGTGTTCATGCCGATCCCAAAGCGCATCCGCAAGACGCGTTCCTCGCGCGGGGTCAGCGAGGCCAACACGCGCGTCGTCGTATCGCGAAGGTTTGCCTGAATCGCCGAGTCGAGCGGCAAAACCGCGTTCTTGTCCTCGATGAAGTCCCCGAGATGCGAGTCTTCCTCGTCACCGATCGGCGTCTCGAGGGAGATCGGCTCCTTGGCGATCTTGAGGACCTTGCGCACCTTCTCCAGGCTCATGCCGAGCTTTTCGGCCAATTCTTCCGGCGTCGGTTCGCGACCGATCTCATGCAGCATCTGGCGGCTCGTCCGCACCAGCTTGTTGATGGTCTCGATCATGTGCACGGGGATTCGGATCGTCCGCGCCTGGTCGGCGATCGACCGCGTGATCGCCTGCCGAATCCACCAGGTCGCGTAGGTCGAAAACTTGTAGCCGCGACGATACTCGAACTTGTCGACGGCTTTCATGAGGCCAATGTTGCCCTCTTGAATGAGGTCGAGAAACTGCAGGCCGCGGTTCGTGTATTTCTTGGCAATCGAGATCACCAACCGCAGGTTGGCCTCGACCATCTCCTTTTTGGCCCGCGCCGCGTCACGTTCACCGCGCTGGACCGTGTTGACGATCCGTTTGAAGTCAGTGATGTCGAGGCCGACCAGTCGCGAGACCTCGGCGATGATGGTGCGCAGGTCCTTGATCGCGTCGCCGTCCTTGGCCGCCCACTGTGCCCAACCGCGCTCCTTCAACCGTTTGACGCGCCGCACCCAAGCCGGGTCGAGTTCGTTGCCGGTATGTTGCTTGAGGAAGGATTCTCGGTTGATGCCATGCGTTGCCGCCCCGCGCAACAAGTTGGTCTCGGCGTTGATGATGCGGCGGTTAAGGCCATACAGCTGATCGGTCAGTTCCTCGATCCGCTGATTGTTGAGATGCACCTCTTCCATGATCTTGACGAGCTCCTGCTTGAGCTTGTCGTAGCGCCGCTCCTGGGCGCGCGAAAGATCATCCTTGTTGGTGAGGGCTGCGCCAACCTTGGCCTCCTGCAGACGATGGACTTTCTTGTAGGTCGCGGCGACGGCGTCGAATTTCACGAGCACCGTCGGCAGCAAAGCCTGCTCCATCGCGGCCAGGGAAACGTTCGCTCCCTCGTCGTCTTCGTCGAGGCCTTCATCGTTGTCGGGGGGCTCTTCGCGCAACGGTGCGATCGTCCGCATCGACTTGGGCCGCACGCCCGGTTTAACCTGCTGGGGCGGCGGCACCGGGGGCGGCGCAGCTTCGCCCGGCTTACCGCCATAAGTAGCCTCGAGATCGATGATGTCGCGCAGCAGGCGCTTGCCGTCTTTCAACTGATCGCGCCATTCGATGATCGCGCGCATGGTCAACGGGCTCTCGCAGATGCCGCCGATCATCGTCTCGCGGCCGGCCTCGATGCGTTTGGCGATCTCGATTTCGCCCTGACGGGACAGCAGCTCGATCGACCCCATCTCGCGCAGGTACATGCGAACCGGGTCGTCGGTGCGGTCGAGTTCTCCCTTTTCCTCGCTCTTCACCTCGGCGGGCCGTTCCTCGGGCTCAGGCGCGACTCCACCTTCTTCGGCGTCGTCCTCGGCGTCGACGATGTTGATGCCCATCTCGGAGAGCATCGCCATCGTGTCCTCGATCTGCTCGGACGTTACCTTGCCCGAGGGCAGCGCCGCATTGATCTCGTCGTAGGTGACGTAACCGCGCTCCTTCGCTTTGGCGAGCAGCTTCTTGATCTCTTTGTTCACCGAATCGATGAGCGGCGAGTCGGCCGGCTCTTCACTCTGCTTTTCGGGCTCCGCCGCTTTGGCCGGTTTGGTCGCCATCAGCTACCTCGTTGCTGCCGGCTGGGCCGACAGCTCTTTACTCAATGCAACAAATTGCCGCGCGTCCGTAGGCCGCGCGCATGGGCCTTGTCTTCCTGCAGCGCCCGGAGTCGCGCCCGCCGTCCATCGCTCGGCTCTTCAACGTACTGTTGAAAGGCCTCGAGGATGTCGGCGTCGTGCTCAGGCTGCCGATGAAACTCCATCGCCTCCCGCCACAACCGGGCGACGTCTTCGATGGCGACGTCGCTGCGCTGCAAAATAGGGTGGGCCTGGTTGGCGGACACGGCAACGCGTTCGGCAACCTCACCAAGTCCCTGTCCGGCCAAATGGTTGCGAAGGGCGGTACTGTCAAGGTCGTGCCCGGAAGCGGCCACGTTTAGGATGGCCGCTCGTAGCCTGTCAAGGTTGCGATCCTCGAGATGCAGGTGGGCCAACGTGTCTTCGCCCGCCTGGTCATGCAGGATGGCCGGCCAATGCAAAACCAGGGCCACAATCAGCCGCTCGCGGGCGGCGGCCTGGTGGCCACGCACAAGCGTAGTGTTTTTCAGCGCCGCGGTGGGATGCCGCGGCACGAATTCGGGGGCCTTGCCCTGCCAGCGATGGCCGAACGGCCGTTTGCCCGCCTGGCGGCCCGACCACTCGTTCCCGTGCGACCGGATCGGCTGCTGGAACGTTTCCTCGAAGCGCACGCGGAACAGGCGCTCATAGGCTTCGCGCACGGTTGCGTCCTGAATCTGGCGCGACAGCCCGCCCAGGCGGGCCCGCAACCCCGCCTCACGCTCCGGGCTGTCGACCGGCTGGGCGCCGATCTCCCGCTCCCATAGCAACTCGGCCAGCGGTGTCGCCCGCTCCAGTATCGACCGCATCGCCTCCGGCCCCTGGGCCTTGATCAGACTGTCGGGATCCTCGCCCGCCGGGAGGGTGGAAAAACGCAGCGACTGTCCGGGTTTGAGCAGCGGCAAGGCCCGTTCGGCGGCGGCAAGAGCAGCGCGCTGCCCGGCCGCGTCGCCATCGAGGCAGACCAAGGGCTCGGGGGCGAGTTTCCACAACAGCGTCATTTGTTCGGTGGTGAGCGCCGTTCCGAGTGGCGCAACCGCATTGCCGAAGTCGGCTTGGTGCAAGGCAATGACGTCCATATAGCCCTCGGCGATCAACGCGGTGCCGCTATCGCGAATGGCGTCACGCGCCAGATTCAGCGCATAGAGCACGTGCCCTTTGTGAAACAGCGGGGTCTCCGGTGAATTCAGGTATTTAGCCTTGGCGGCGTCAGACAAGGCGCGCCCACCGAAAGCGATCACGCGGCCGCGCACATCGGCGATGGGAAACATCACCCGATGGCGAAAGCGATCGAAGGTGGCCGCCCCATCTTCGGGTTGGATGAGCAAACCGGCGGCGAGCAATTGTTCCTCGCTGGCGCCCCGCGCGATCAGGGCGTCCTTGAGCGCGGTGCGCAAATCCGGTGCATAGCCGAGGCGAAAGCGTTGGATCGTCGCCTCCGCCAAGCCGCGCTTCTTGAGGTAGTCCCTGGCCTCCCGCCCGGCCTGGGTTCGCAGATACTCGCCGAACCACGTGGCCGCCTTCTCGATCACCTCGTACAGGGTGGCCTGCCGCCGCGCCTGTTCCGCCGCTGCAGGCGTCGCCTTCGGCACCGGAACGCCCGCAATGCCGGCAACGCGCTCGACCGCCTCGGGGAAGTCGACCCCTTCACTATTCATGACGAAATCGAAGATCGAACCGTGCGCCTGGCATCCGAAGCAGTGGTAGAAGCCCTTGTCGTCGGAGACCGTGAAGGACGGACTCTTTTCATTGTGAAATGGACAAAGGCCGACGAATTCGCGGCCACGCCTGCTGAGCTTGACGCGTCGACCCACCACCTCGGAGAGCGCCACGCGCGCCCGCAGGTCATCGAGGAAGGCTGGAGGAAACGCCATATCCGATCAGCCTAACACCGCAGCCACTGTCCACCCATTCGTTCCGCCGATCCCGACCGGGTCCTGCCCGCCGGCGAGCCGGGGCGGCGCGGCTAGGTCAGCTGGGACTTGGCGATCTGGCTTGCCTTGCCAAAGTCCATCTGCCCGGCATAGCGCTCGCGCAGCGCTGCCATGACCCGGCCCATGTCCTTCAAGGCTCTAGCGTTCAGTTCGCCCAACACCGTCTTGACCGCCGCCATGATCTCGTCATCGCCCATCTGCCGCGGCAGGTAGTCCTCGATGATGACGATCTCTTCTTTCTCTTGCTCGGCGAGCTCCAGACGGCCGCCCTGCTCGAAGAGCGCGATTGAGTCACGCCGTTGCCGCACCATGGTCTGCAAGAGCCCGCTGATCTGCTCGTCCGAAATGCCGCCCGGCTTGCCCTCGCCGCGGGCGGCGATGTCGCGATCCTTGATCGCTGCCAGGATGAGCCGCAAGGTCGAGACCCGGCGTGCATCCTTTGATCTAAGCGCTGTTTTCAGCGCTTCAGAGAGCCTCTCTCGAAGCATTGACTGTTGACCGGGGCTAATATCGGAGGGCGCGACTCTACTCGATTACCAACCGCCGACGCAAACCGGCAAGTGATCGCTAAATATTTGGAATAAAAAGACAAAGTGACCCTAGCCATGCCTTGACCCCGGCATGCTCTTTGCTTATGTTGCGCCGCAATTTAGCCGCGCCGCACACGCAAACGCACGCGCTCCTCGAGCCGGTGGCTCCGCTGAACCAACCGGCGCCGGGTGCCCGCGGCTGCGGTGCGCCCGCCCGGAGCTCCATTCTATGGCCGAGTCGCCCGTTCCCGCCGCCCCCTCCCGCAACCGGGCGGTGTTGGTTCTGGCCGACGGCACTATCTTAGAGGGCGCAGGATTGGGGGCCTTCGGAATCGCCGTCGGCGAAGTTTGCTTCAACACGGCGATGACGGGTTATCAGGAAATCATTTCCGACCCGTCCTATGCCGGTCAGATCATCACCTTCACCTTCCCCCACATCGGCAATGTCGGCACCAACTCGTTCGACATCGAGACCACCACGCCGGCAGCGCGCGGCGTCGTGCTGCGGATGCCGATCACCGAGCCCTCGAACTACCGGGCGACGCGGCATCTCGACGCGTGGCTCAAATCACACAATCTTGTCGGGCTAGCCGGCGTCGACACTCGTCGGATCACGCGCCTCATCCGCGACGGCGGTCCGCAGACCGGTGTCCTCTGCTTTCCCGCCGACGGGACGCCAGACATGTCCGAGCTATTCACCCAGGCGCGTGGCTGGCCGGGGCTCGAAGGCATGGACCTCGCCAAGGAGGTCACCTGTCTGCAGACCTATGCTTGGAACGAAGGAACCTGGAGCTTCGAATCGGGTGGCAGTTTTCGACCGGCGAAACCGCCGCGCTTCAACGTGGTCGCGGTCGACTTCGGCGCCAAGCGCAACATCCTGCGCTGTCTGGCGGCAGCCGGGTGCGCGGTCACCGTCGTCCCGGCAACCACCGCGGCCGACAACATCTTGCGCCTGAAACCGGATGGCATCTTCCTGTCGAACGGACCGGGCGATCCCGCGGCGACCGGTCGCTACGCGGTTCCGACGCTGCGCTCGCTTTTGGCGACCGGCATTCCCTTGTTCGGCATTTGTCTGGGGCATCAACTCCTTGGCCTGGCGCTCGGCGCACGCACCAAGAAAATGCATCAGGGACACCGCGGCGCCAACCACCCAGTCAAGGACCTCGCCACCGGCCGGGTCGAGATCACCAGCCAGAACCACGGGTTCGTCGTCGATCCCGATTCGCTTCCCGCCGGAGTGGTGACCACCCATGTCTCGTTGTTCGACGGCACGCTCGAGGGCCTGCTAGTCGAGGGGCGACCAACGTTCAGCGTCCAATATCATCCCGAAGCGTCGCCGGGACCGACAGACTCGCACTATTTGTTTGAGCGCTTTGTCAGTTTGATGGAGCAGCGCGCGTGACCCCGGCACCGACAGTGCCGGTGGAGCCGACCTACGCCGCGGCATTGAGTTCCCTGCGTGCCTAAGCGCACCGACATCAAATCCGTCCTGGTGATCGGCGCCGGCCCGATCATCATTGGACAGGCCTGCGAATTCGACTACGCGGGCTCGCAGGCGTGCAAGGTGCTGCGGGAGGATGGTTTTCGGGTCGTTCTCGTCAACTCCAACCCGGCGACGATCATGACCGATCCGAGCCTGGCCGATGCCACTTATATCGAACCAATCACGCCCGAGTTCGTTGCCAAGATCATCGCCAAAGAGCGGCCTGATGCCCTGCTGCCCACGATGGGCGGACAAACGGCCCTCAACACGGCACTGGCTCTCGCCCGGGACGGCACGCTGGCTCGCTACGGCGTCGAATTGATCGGCGCCAATGCCGAGGCGATCGAGAAGGCCGAGAACCGTCAGCTGTTTCGCGACACGATGGCGGCGATCGGGCTCGAGTCTCCGCTGAGCCAGATAGCCCGTTCGTTGAGCGAAGCCCGGGCCGCCCTCGATGTTGTCGGACTGCCAGCGATCATTCGACCGTCGTTCACGTTGGGCGGAACCGGCGGTGGCATCGCCTACAACCGCGAGGAATTCGAACGCATCGCGCAGTCGGGCTTGGACGCGTCGCCAGCCACGGAAATTCTGGTCGAGCAGTCCGTGCTCGGCTGGAAAGAGTTTGAAATGGAGGTGGTGCGCGACAAGAACGACAACTGCATCATCGTTTGCTCGATCGAGAACATCGACCCGATGGGGGTTCACACGGGCGATTCGATTACCGTGGCGCCAGCCCTGACGCTGACCGACAAGGAGTATCAGCGGATGCGCAACGCCTCGATCGCCTGCTTGCGCGCGATCGGCGTCGAAACCGGCGGGTCGAACGTGCAATTCGCCGTGAATCCGGCGGACGGTCGAATCGTCATCATCGAAATGAACCCGCGAGTATCGCGATCCTCGGCCCTGGCATCGAAGGCGACCGGCTTTCCCATCGCCAAAGTCGCTGCGCGTCTCGCCGTCGGCTACACCCTCGACGAACTGAGCAACGACATTACCGGGGTCACCCCGGCGTCGTTCGAGCCCACCATCGACTATGTGGTGACCAAGATCCCGCGCTTTACGTTCGAAAAGTTCAAAGGCGCCGAGGCCCTACTGACGACGTCGATGAAATCGGTCGGCGAAGCGATGGCACTGGGCCGCAGCTTCCAGGAGAGTCTGCAAAAAGCCCTGCGTTCGATGGAGACCGGCCTGACCGGCCTCGACGAGGTCGAGATCGAGGGTTTCGACGGGGGCGATCCGCAGGCGGTGATCGCCGCGCTGGCGCAACCGACACCCGACCGCCTGCTGCGCATCGCCCAAGCGTTTCGTTGCGGCCTGACCATCGCCGATGTCCACGCCGCGTCGAAATACGACCCCTGGTTCCTGGAACAAATAGCGGAAATCGTCGCCGTCGAGGCCGAGGTGCGCCACGACGGCCTACCTGCCGAGCGAGCGGCGATGCTGCGGCTCAAGCGCATGGGGTTCTCGGATGCGCGCCTCGCCAAGCTAACCGGGACCGCAGAGGCCGATGCTGCCGCGCACCGCCGGGCCATGAACCTGCGCCCGGTGTTCAAACGTGTGGATACCTGCGCCGCAGAGTTCGAGGCGCGCACCCCCTATCTATACTCGACCTATGAAACCGACCAGGCGGCGGGAGCGAACCAAGCCGAGAGCGAGGTGCAGCCTTCGGACCGCACCAAAGTCATCATCCTGGGCGGTGGCCCCAACCGCATCGGTCAGGGCATCGAGTTCGACTATTGCTGCGTCCACGCAGCCTACGCGCTGCGCGACGCCGGTTTCGAAACCATCATGGTCAACTGCAATCCGGAAACGGTGTCGACCGACTACGACACGTCGGACCGGCTCTACTTCGAACCCCTGACGCATGAAGATGTAATCGAGATCGTGCACGCCGAACGTGAGCGCGGCACCCTGCTCGGTCTGATCGTTCAATTCGGGGGCCAGACGCCGTTGCGCCTCGCCGAAGGACTAGCGGCATCGGGCGTGCCCATTCTCGGCACATCCGTCGATGCGATCGACATCGCCGAAGATCGCGAGCGGTTCCAAAAGCTGTTGCCCCCGCTCGGCCTGCGCCAACCCGACAATGGTATCGCCCACACCGAGGAAGAGGCCGTCGCCGTGGCAGAGCGGGTGGGGTACCCGGTGGTCATCCGGCCATCCTATGTCCTAGGCGGCAGGGCGATGGAGATCGTCCGCGACCGGTCAGGACTGTCACGTTACATCGGCGAGGCGATTCGCCTCTCGGGCAAAAACCCGGTCTTGATCGACCGCTATCTCGAGAACGCTATCGAAGTCGACGTCGACGCCCTGGCCGACCGCGACACTGTATTCGTCGCCGGAATCATGGAACACATCGAGGAGGCCGGAATTCATTCCGGCGATTCCGCATGCTCGCTTCCGCCCTATTCGCTCTCTGCCGCCGTGATCGATGAAATTCGGCGTGAGACCGTGGCGTTGGCGAAAGCGCTCAAAGTCGTCGGCCTGATGAACGTACAGTTTGCCGTCAAGGATGAGGCCGTGTTCATCCTCGAGGTGAACCCGCGTGCCTCCCGAACGGTCCCCTTTGTCGCCAAGTCGATTGGCGTGCCGCTGGCGAAATTGGCGGCCCGCATCATGGCTGGAGAGACCCTGGCCAGCTTCAAGCTGACCTCTCCCGTTCTCAAGCACGTGACGGTTAAAGAAGCCGTCTTTCCGTTCAATCGCTTTCCGGGGGTCGACATCATCCTAGGTCCAGAGATGAAGTCGACCGGTGAGGTGATGGGAATCGACAGCGATTTCGAGCGCGCGTTTGCCAAGTCGCAACTTGCCTCAGGGGTTGTTCTGCCACAATCCGGCACCGTCTTCATTTCCGTGCGCGACGCAGACAAGGAACACTTGCTGGAGTCGGCCCGCCAGTTGGCCTCGCTGGGGTTTTCCATGATCGCCACGCGGGGCACCGCGCGCTACCTAACCGACCGTGGCCTCGCGGTGAAGTCGATCAACAAGGTCCTCGAGGGCAGGCCACATATCGTCGACGCGATGAAAAACGGCGAGATCGCGATGATGTTCAACACAACGGAGGGATCGCAGGCGGTGGCGGACTCTTTCACGCTACGTCGTACCGCCTTGATGCTGAACATCCCCTATTACACGACGGTTGCCGGCGCCCGCGTCGCTGTGATGGCGATCACCAGCCTGCGGCAGGGCAGCCTTGATGTTGCGCCCCTGCAATCGTATTTTACCAACGCCTTCTGACGTAAATGCAGTGGACTCACGCGCGACGTGCGCGCCTCCCGTTGGGTTTGTTGATCATGGCGAAAGAACCGATGACCGCCTCGGGCATGGCGCGCCTGCGGGACGAGTTGAAGCGATTGAAGAGTGAAGAACGACCGGCGGTCATTCGGGCCATTTCCGAGGCGCGGGCGCATGGCGACCTGTCAGAAAACGCCGAATATCACGCCGCCAAGGAACGCCAGGCCATCATCGAGGCGCGCGTAGCCGAACTCGAGGACAAGCTTTCGCGTGCCGAGGTGATCGACGTTTCGCGGCTGTCTGGCGATGCGGTCATGTTCGGGGCGACCATCACCGTCGTCGACGAGGACGCCGATGAGGAAGCCACCTACCAGATCGTCGGTCAGGACGAGGCCGACATCAAGTCCGGGCGTCTGTCGATCGGTTCGCCTTTGGCCCGCGCCTTGATCGGCAAGAAGAAGGGCGATTCGGTCGAGGTGACGACGCCTAAGGGCGCCCGCAGTTATGAGTTACTGAAGGTGGTGTTCAAGTAGACCGGCGGGATAAAGCCCGCGGATCGCCATCACGCCGGTGGACGGCCCGGGCTAACGATCGGCCTCGGGTTCCAGCGGCACGCCCGGCAGGTTCTTGCTGGTCCTAATCGCCAACGAACTTTTGACATGGGCCACATTGGGCGCCGCCGTCAGCTCCTTGGTAAGGAAGCTTTGGTACTCGTCCCAGTCGCGGGCGACGATCTTGAGCAGGAAATCGACCTCGCCCGCCAACATATGGCACTGGCGCACCAGCGGCCAGCGAGCGACCCGCTCCTCAAAGGCAAGCAGATCCGATTCGGCCTGGGAATGAAGACCAACCAAGGCAAACACCGTGACGTCGAAGCCGAGCGACTTGGCCTCGAGTTCGGCATGATAGCCTTTGATGAAGCCCGCTTTCTCGAGCGCCCGCATGCGCCGCAGGCAAGGTGGGGCGGAGATGCCGGCCCGCTTGGCCAGCTCGACATTCGTCATCCGGCCGTCCGACTGCAGATCGGCCAAGATGCGGCGGTCGATCGCATCCAGTTTCTCCCGAGCCATGCGAAGCTCCTCCCGTCGTTCACGCGGCGCGTACTATAGTTGTGTTTCACCGGCTTGAAACAAAGTTGCGAGCCGCGGCTAACCCAGGACTCCCATCCCCTTGCCCCCGCTTACCTCCGGCGATACCTGCTGGGTTCTGACCGACGGCAACGCCGGCACTGAGAATCAATGTATCGGACTGGCCGAGGCGGTGGGTCTCCCTCACATGCTCAAGCGATTGCGGCCGAATCGGTGGTGGAAATGGCTGCCGGCCTCGACCTGGACAATGACCGGCGCCGCAGCACTCCGCCTGGTTCCGGCCAAAGGAAGCGACCAGCTCGTCGCTCCTTGGCCGCGCCTGCTGATCGGCGGCGGCAAGGCGAGCGTTGGCCCCGCGATCGCCCTGCGCCGTCGGGCCGCCGGGAAGATGTTCACCGTAAAAATCCAGGATCCGCGAGTCGATCCACAGCACTTTGACCTCGTCGTGGCACCGCGGCACGACCACCTGATAGGACCCAACGTCGTCTCGACACTGGGGGCCTTGCACCGGATTACCCCGGAGCGGCTCGCCGATGCGGCACGGCGGTTCGCGCCGCTGCTTTCACACTTGCCGCGACCACTCGTCGCTGTGCTGGTCGGCGGATCGAACGTGCACTATCAGATGACCGCGGCCCATACCCGCGACCTCATCCACCACCTCACCCGTCTCAGCGCCAGCACCGGCGCCGGATTGGCGGTCACCGCCTCGCGCCGAACCGGCCCGGAAAATATAGCGCTGCTGGAGCATGGCCTGACGCCCCTCCGGGCGTTCCTCTGGGACGGCACGTCGGACAACCCTTATTACGGCATGCTCGCGCTTGCCGACGCTATCGTCGTCACCGAGGACTCGGTGTCGATGGCATCGGAGGCGGCGAGCACGGGCAAACCCCTGTACGTCGTCTCGCTCGCCGGAGGCAGCCGAAAGTTCCGAGAGTTCCACGCCGCCCTGGCGGCCGCAGGCATTAGCCGTCCGTTCACCGGGCAATTGGAGAGCTGGAGCTATCCACCCCTGGCTGAAACCGCCGCCGTGGCCAAGATGGTGCGCCACCAGCTCGGCCTCGGTCAGTGATGAAAAAACAAGGGCATCGGCCCTACCGGGGCCATGCAATCCTTGCATGGCAGACGCCGGACTGGTCATTATTGCGAGCGAAAGGTTCCGGCCAAATCATCGACCCCGGTAGGCGGGCATGATCCAGACAGGAGTCGAGCTTTGGGCACCCACTACCACAGTCCCGTCTTGATCCTGGGCTCCGGCCCGGCCGGCCTGACGGCTGCCATCTACGCGGCACGGGCTGGTCTTCGGCCCCAGCTGGTGCACGGGCTCCAACCTGGCGGCCAAATGACGATCACCAGCGATGTTGAGAACTACCCAGGGTTCGCCGCCGCCATTCAGGGCCCTTGGCTGATGGAGCAGATGCAAAAGCAGGCCGAACATGTGGGCACCGACATGCGCCACGACCTCATCGTAAAGGCCGACCTGGCGCGGCGGCCGTTTCACTGCCTGGGCGACTCGGGTGACAGCTATGCGGGCGATGCGCTGATCATCGCCACCGGAGCCCAAGCGCGCTGGCTTGGCCTGCCGAGCGAGGACGCGTTCAAGGGTTCTGGAGTGTCGGCTTGCGCCACCTGCGACGGCTTCTTCTTCCGCGGCAAGGAAGTCTTGGTCGTCGGCGGCGGCAATACGGCGGTCGAAGAGGCGCTCTACCTGACCCATCACGCCAACAAGGTGACGCTGATTCATCGGCGCGATTCGCTGCGCGCGGAAAAGATTGGTCAGGAACGGTTGTTCAAACATCCGAAGATTTCGGTGATCTGGAACACCGTCGTCGAGGAGGTACTGGGCACCGGTAACCCCAAGGGGGTCACCGGTGCCAAGCTGCGCAATGTCACAACGGGAGCGGCCTCCCAGGTGGCGGCCGACGGCATTTTCGTCGCCATCGGCCACACCCCGAACACGGAACTGTTCCGCGGCCAGGTCGACGTCGACTCCGAGGGATACGTCGTGACCCGCCCCGACTCGACGGTAACCAACGTCGCCGGGGTCTTTGCCTGCGGCGACGTGCAGGACAAGATCTTTCGGCAGGCTGTCACCGCTGCGGGAACGGGATGCATGGCGGCCTTGGAAGCCGAGAAGTGCCTGGCCGTCCAGCAGCAGACGACCGCGAAGGCGGCCGAGTGATGGCAACTACCTCCGCTTTGGACTGGAACAAACTGAAGATCTTCCACGCCGCCGCCGACGCCGGTAGTTTCACGCGCGCCGGCGAACACCTCAACTTGAGCCAGTCGGCGATCAGCCGCCAGATCAGCGCATTGGAAGAAGAGCTGGGTGTCCCGCTCTTTCATCGCCATGCCCGCGGGCTGAAACTGACCGAGCAAGGCGAGACGCTCTATCGCACCGCCCACGAGGTATCGGCCAAGCTGGCGATGGCCGAGGCCGTCCTCGGGGAAACCAAGGAAAAGCCGTCGGGCGAACTCAAGATTACCACGACCGTAGGGTTCGGCTCGACCTGGTTGACTTCGCGAATCGGCGAGTTCCTTGCGCTCTATCCCGATCTGACGGTGGATCTCGTCTTGGAAGACCGCTTGCTGGATCTGTCGATGCGCGAGGCAGACATCGCCATCCGGATGCGCGAATCGACTCAGCACGACCTCATTCAGCGCAAACTGCTCACCGTCCACAATCATCCTTATGCTTCACCCGACTACTTGCGACGCCTCGGCTCCCCCCGCGACCTCAAGGACTTGGCCACGAAGCCACGCGCGGCGCGTGCCCAAACTCGCAAACCAAATCGCGCGGATGGTTGATGGCCCACAGCGCGAGGTCGGCGCTTAAGCCAGCCCGCAGGCAGCCGGTCTCCGAT